>JAJRSS010000299.1 GCA_024278615.1 Alphaproteobacteria bacterium | reverse complement strand
GGTCCCGATCGGGGATATAGGGAGGATTGAGAAAAATAACCTCATAGGCGCCCGAAAGACCATCCTTCCAGTCGCCCTGGATCATGCGCGTCCGCTTCTCCATGCCCAGGTCGCGGGCGTTTTCCCGCGCCACTTCCAGGGCCCGGGGGCTGACGTCCAGCCCGACGCCCGTCGCTGCGGGAAATTCACTGAGCAGCGCCAAAAGCAGGCACCCGGTGCCGGTGCCCAGGTCGAGCACCCGCGCCGGCGCGTTCCGCCCGCCTTGCCTGCCGTCCAGCCAGCCCGCGGCGGCCTCGACCAGGATTTCCGAATCCGGGCGGGGGGTCAGGGTGTGTTCGGTGACCTTGAAGGCGAGGCTCCAGAATTCCCGCCGGCCGAGGATCTGGGCCATGGGCTGACGGCCACGGCGACGTTCGACCAGGCCCTTGAAGCGGTCGGCTTCGGCCTCGCCCAGGGGCCGCCCGGGATGGGCGAAAACGGACTCGGCCGTCAAGCCGGTGGCCTGGGCCAGCAGCAGGCGGGCGTCCATGCGGGCGGTATCTATCCCGGCCCCGGCCAGCCGCCGCCCGGCCATCGCCAGGGCCG
This sequence comes from Alphaproteobacteria bacterium, assembly GCA_024278615.1. Taxonomy (GTDB): domain Bacteria; phylum Pseudomonadota; class Alphaproteobacteria; order Rhodospirillales; family 2-02-FULL-58-16; genus JAJRSS01. The sequence continues at coordinate 12,840 of JAJRSS010000299.1, read as the reverse complement.
AACCCAGGGTTTCGGATACCCGGTTTTCCTCCTGGTATTCTTCGCCGGCTTGGATTTCGGTCACGGTATTTCCGCCAACCGGCTGGCCTGATCCTCGGCGGTCAGGGCATCCACCAGTTCTTCCAGATCGCCGTCCATGATCTTATCCAGCTTGTGCAGGGTCAGGTTGATGCGGTGGTCGGTGACCCGCCCTTGGGGAAAATTGTAGGTGCGGATGCGTTCGGAACGGTCGCCGGAACCCACCTGGACCCTGCGCGCCGCCGCCCGTTCCGCATCCAGCATCTGGCGCTGGCGGTCAAAAAGACGGGCCCGCAGAACCTTCATGGCCTTGGCCCTGTTCTTGTGCTGGGATTTTTCATCCTGCTGGGAAACGACGATGCCGGTGGGCAGGTGGGTAATGCGCACGGCGCTGTCGGTGGTATTGACCGACTGGCCGCCCGGTCCACTGGCGCGAAACACGTCGATGCGCAGGTCCTTTTCTTCGATGTGAATATCCACCTCCTCGGCCTCGGGCATGACCGCCACCGTGGCCGCCGAAGTATGGATGCGGCCGCTGGATTCCGTCACCGGCACCCGCTGCACCCGGTGGACGCCGGATTCGTACTTCAAGCGGGCGAAGACCCCCGGCCCGGAGATGGAGGCGATGGCTTCCTTACAGCCGCCGATACCGGTCTCGCTCATGTGCATGATTTCGAATTTCCAGTTCCGGGTTTCCGCGTAGCGCTGGTACATGCGGAACAGGTCGGCGGCGAACAGGGCCGCTTCGCCGCCTCCGGTGCCGGCGCGCACTTCCAGAATGGCGTTTTTTTCATCCGCTTCATCCTTGGGCAGGAGCATCACCCGGACCTGGCGTTCCAGGCCGGGGAGTTCCTCCTTCAGGCGCTGGAATTCCTCTTCCGCCAGGGCGCGCATTTCGGCGTCGCCTTCCGCGTCGGCGATCAGTTCCCCCAGGCCGGCCATTTCGGACTGCGCTTGCCGCAGCCGGGTGATCGCCGCCACCACCTGGGCCAGGTCGGCGTATTCCTTGGACAGGCGCACGAATTCCTCGTTTCCCGCCCTGTCCTGGCGGGCCAGCAGGTTTTCCAGCTCCGCATGGCGGGTGACCACCCGGTTCAGGTTTTCGTCCAGGCTCACTTACGGGTTCTCCTCGTCATCCGTGTCGATTTCATCGGCACCAAAGCGGAACAGGCGGGCCAGCAGGCGCTCGGCGGTTTCACGGTCACCATCGGCACTGGCCGCCATTTCCCGCAATACTTCCGATGGGTCGTGAAGCAACCGGTTGATCAGCAACCGGGTCGCCTTTTCCGCGTCGCCGCCGGCTTCGGCCACGGTCTTGTCACGGACGACCTCGAAATGACGCCGCAGGCGGGGCACGGCCGGTACTCCCGAGCGTTCCGCCCGGCCGCGCAGGAATTAAGCCACCGCCTCGTCAACGATGCGCCAGGCGGTTTGGGCTTCTTCCTCGCGGGTGGCGCGCCCGGCCAGGACCACCTGTTCCAGGTCGCCCAAATCGTAGAGAAAGGCCTCCTCCAGCCGGTTCACCGCCGGTTCGATATCGCCCGGTATGGCGGCGTCAATAAGGAACATGGGCTTGTGACGGCGTTTGGCAAGGGCGCTACGGACCATATCGGCGCTCACCGCATGGCGCCGCCCGCCCTGGGCGGCAAGGACGATGTCCGCCTTGGCCAGGTCGGAGGCCAGGGTATCCAGGCTGGCCCAATGGCAATCCAGCTTCAGCGCGATGGCGCGGGCGCGGGATTCCTTGGCATGAATCACCGTCAACTGGCCCAAACCGGCGGCGCGAAGCTGCTCCGCCACCAGTTCACCCATTTCGCCGCCGCCCAGCATCATCCCGGCGCACCGGTCCAGGTCGCCATGCAGGTCGCGCGCCAGTTGAACCGCGGCGGAGGCAATGGAAACCGGACGTTCGCCGATGGCGGATTCCGTACGCACCCGCTTGGCGGCGCCGTAGGCCGCCTGGAGCACGGACTCCAGCGCGCCGCCGCACATGCAGGCTTCCCGGGCCAGACGGTGGCCGGCCTTGACCTGCCCCACCACCTGGGTTTCGCCGATGACCTGGCTGTCCAGGGAGGCGGCGACGGCAAAGACATGGCGAACGGCGCCTTCACCCCGATGAACGTAGATTTGGCCTTCCAGGTCCTCGGGCTTCATGGCGGCGTGTTCGGCCAGCGCCAAAGTAATCCGCGCCGCCGCATCGGCGCTGTCATCCACCGCCTGCACCTCGACCCGGTCGCAAGTGGATAGCACCACCGCCTTGTCCACGCCGGCCCGGCGCAACTTCTCCAGGAAGCCGGGCACATCCCCGTCCTCCACGAACAGGCGGTCCCGGAGCATGAGGGAACTTGAACGGTGATTGGCGCCGACGACGATCAGGCCGCCTATAGGGAAGGAGTTTTCCGCCATGGGCGCTGGCTAACGGTAGCGGGCAAGATGACTCTGTAGAGAGTCCAACGGAACTTCCGTCTGCTCGCCCGAATCCATATCGCGCACCGTCGCCGCCCGGCGTTCGAGTTCATCCTCGCCGATCATGACCACGGCGCAGGCGTTGATCTTGTTGGCCCGTTTCATGCGCTTGCCCATATTGCCCGAATAGCCCAGATCGACCCTGAACCCGGCGCCGCGCAGGGCCTGGGTCAGGGTCAGGACCCGGCGGGAAACATCGCTCGAATTACCGGCCGGCACCATGGCGATGGGCCGGGGCGCCGCCGGGGCGGTGGCGTCCAGCATGGCCAAGCGCTCGACGCCGGCGGCCCAGCCGGTGCCCGGCGTGGATGGACCGCCCAATTGCTTGATCAGGCCATCATAGCGCCCGCCGGCCAACAGGGCGCCCTGGGCGCCAAGAGCACCGGTAACGAACTCGAACGCCGTGTGGCAGTAATAGTCAAGCCCCCGCACCATGTGGGAATTGAGGGTGTAGGAAACGCCCACCGTATCCAGCCCGGCCTGCACCTGGTCGAAAAAGCGGCGGGATGCATCGTTCAGGCTTTCGTTGATTAGCGGCGCGCCGGCGTTGATCGCCTTGTCGCCCTCGTCCTTGGAATCCAGGATGCGGAGCGGGTTCCGTTCCAGCCGGCCGAGGCTGTCTTCGGACAGCTTTTCCCGATGGTCCTGATAATACCCCACCAGCTTCGCCCGGTAGGCGGCGCGGCTTTCAGCATCGCCCAGGGTGTTGAGTTCCAGGGTCGCCTTGTCCAGCACGCCGAGCCATTCCAGGTATTGGGCGCCAAGGGCGATGACCTCCACATCGGCGGCCGGTCCTTGCACCCCCAGCAATTCCACTCCCACCTGATGGAACTGGCGCTGGCGGCCCTTCTGCGGCCGTTCGTAGCGGAACATCGGTCCCCGGTAGAACAGCTTGAGGGGCAGTTTCTGGGCCATGCCGCCGGAGATGAAGGCGCGGGCGACACCGGCGGTGTTTTCCGGGCGCAGGGTGAGGCTGTCGCCGCCCTTGTCCAGGAAAGTGTACATTTCCTTGGTCACGACGTCGGAAGTGTCCCCCAGGGTGCGGGCAAAGACTTCGGTGAACTCGAATACCGGCGTAACGATCTCCGAATACCCATAACAGGTGGCCACCCGGCACAGGGTCTCCTCCACATGGCGGTGGGTAAGGATGTTTTCAGGCAGGATATCGCGGGCGCCGCGAACCGGTTGCAACGGGGACATGGGGGCTAATCCCGCCTTGGGTAGCGGGTTTCAACGTATTCATCGACGATTTTCTGGAATTCCTCGGCGATGCCGGCGCCGCGCAATGTCATCGCCTTCCTGCCGTCGATGAACACGGGCGCCGCCGGTTCCTCGCCGGTGCCGGGCAGGCTGATGCCGATGTCCGCATGCTTGCTTTCCCCCGGTCCATTCACGATGCAGCCCATGACGGCGAGGTTCATGGATTCCACGCCGACGTAGCGTTGCCGCCATTGGGGCATGCGGTCGCGAACGTAGGATTGCACCTTGCCGGCCAGGTCCTGGAACACCGTGCTGGTGGTGCGCCCGCAGCCGGGGCAGGCGGTGACCAGCGGCGTAAACGAGCGCAGGCCGGTGGTCTGCAGGATTTCCTGGGCAACGATCACTTCCTGGGTCCGGTCGCCCCCCGGCGCCGGGGTCAGGGAAACCCGGATGGTGTCGCCGATCCCCTGTTGCAGCAACACCGCCAGGGCGGCGGTGGAGGCGACGATACCCTTGGACCCCATGCCCGCTTCGGTCAACCCCAGGTGAAGGGCGTAATCGGCGCGGGCGGCCAGGGTGCCGTAAACGGCGATCAGGTCCTGCACGTCGCTGACCTTGCACGAAAGGATGATCCTGTCCCGGCCAAGGCCCAGCTCTTCGGCCCGGGCGGCGCTTTCCAGGGCCGAAACCACCAGCGCCTCGCGGGTAACATCGGCGGCGTCGCGGGGTTGGTCCAGCGTAGCGTTTTCGTCCATCATCCTGGCCTGGAGGTCTTCGTCCAGGCTGCCCCAGTTGACGCCGATGCGCACCGGTTTTTCATACTTGAGCGCCATCTCTATCATCGTCGAAAACTGCCGGTCACGCTTTTCCCGGAAGCCCACGTTGCCCGGATTGATACGGTATTTCGCCAGCGCCTCGGCGCAGGCCGGCACCTTTTCCAGCAGCTTGTGGCCGATGTAGTGGAAATCGCCGACCAGGGGAACGGAAACGCCCATGCGGTCCAGGGCGTCCCGGATGCGGGGAACGGCCTTGGCCGCGTCCTCCCGGTCGACGGTGATGCGTACCACTTCCGACCCGGCCCGGGCCAGGGCGGCCACCTGGGCGGTGGTGGAATCAACATCCGCCGTATCCGTATTGGTCATGGACTGGACCATGACCGGCGCATCACCGCCGACGGCCACGTTACCGATCCTGACCTGCACGCTCTGGCGGCGGGGAAACCGGCGAAGACGATTGGACATACCGTTAGCCCTCGCAAAAAAGGGAAACCCAGGGGATAAAATCCGATAGTGGGGTGTTATACCAAAGAAAGCGCAAAAAACAGGGATATTCCTGCGCCGATACCCCTCCTATTGGCGGGCCGCCGTTCCGGTCATCAGGCTATCGGCATCCAGCGCCACGTCCCGGCGAACGGCGCCCATGGGCCCGATGGGCGGCGCCTGCACCCCATCGACGACGATTTCAAGGGCGCCGGCGTTGCCGGTCAACAGCTTGAGGCCCGTACGGTCGGGAACTTGATAGGTATCGCCGGCGCGAAGCAATCGGGTCACCAGCAACTGATTGGCCACATCATCGCGGATTTGGATCCAGCTGTTGACCCTGGCCCGGACGACGATGCGGGAATTCCCGGTTTCATCCCCCAACACCCGCGCCTGGGAAGGCTCCACCGCCTGGGCGTCGGGCGCTTCCGGGATGCCCGCGACCTCGACGGTTTCAACGATTGGAGCCGCAGGAGCGGACCCGGCCATGGAAGCAGGGGCCGACTCGGAATCCGATGACGGCGCGGTGGACGTGGTGGCTGTCCATGTGGTCGTGGTGGTCGTTGTCGTGGTTTCCGATCGCACCACCGCTTGCGGTGCGTTTACCGCCGCCCCCTCCGTCCCGGCGGCATGCGTTTCGGCGGGAGGCGTTTCGGCAGGAGGCGTTTCAGCGGGAGGCGTTTGGGTGGCGGCCACAGGCGCCGGAGGCTCCACGGGAGGCAACCTAAGCACCTGCACGGACCCGGTGGTATCCACCGGCGGCGTCTCGGCGGCGATCGTTTCCCGTACGGGCGTTTCCCCTTCCACCGGTGGCACCGGCATGGCGCCCGCCGCCGTGGTTTCCGCCACCACCGGGCCGGCGGCATCCGGATGAGCCGCCCGCCCGTTTCCGGCGGAATTGGTCATTGCCCTGGCCTTAATGGCTTCTTCCATGACCGAAGGATCGGAAACGGCGGAACCATCGGCGCCGACCTCCTGTTGGCCTCCATTGCCCGGTTCAGTCGCCGCAACCGCTTCCGTATGGCTGCCACCGCTTTCGGCAAGGGTTTCCGGCGGCGGAGAAATCAAGTCGGCGATAAACCCGTCGTCGCTGGTACTCACGTACCAGCCGCCATAGGCCAGGATGGCGACAAAGATGCTGACGAACAGAATGGCGCCGCCGGGAATTCCGTCTTCCGGCACAGGAACGGGAAAGGTCAGGTCGCTGACGCCGCCGACGCCGGCGCCGCCGGTCTTGAACCGCCGCACCACCTCGCCGCCGTCAAGCCCCACATGCTCCGCATAGGCGCGAATGAAACCAATGGCGTAGGCCGGTCCGGGAAGTTCCTGGAAGCGGTTTTTCTCAATCGCTTCCAGGTAGCTGTAGCGGATCCGCAACGATTGGGAGACGTCGTACAGGTCATGGCCGCACTGCAGGCGGGCTTCCCGCAACAGGGTGCCGATACCGGAATCATGGGGAATCTGGGCATCCCTCATGCCATCCGGTTCCCTGGGAAAACGCCCGTCACTCATGCCCTCGTCCGTTTCCTTTCAATCTCGAAAATGGCCGGAGCCGGAACTCCGCCCGATAGCGATTAATCCTAGACCCCCGATCACTACTCCCGGCGGCGACCCCCGACAACCGCGAGACCGTTAATTGCGTGTTTTCCGGCCGAATTTCCGTAATACCCATCCCCGCCATGTGAGTTCAAAGGGGGAGGGTATATTCTGCCGGAATATCGGCAAGTTTCAAGATGGAACCACAAAAACCTTAAATTTTTACTCCGTGGTCCCGGGCAAAAGCCCTTAGATTTTCCCGCAAATTGCGGTGATCCGACTGATAGAGATTTTCCATATAGGTCTCCAGCGGCCCGATCTCCAAGCTGCGGATCATGGTCTTGACCTGTCCCATGGATGGGGGAGAGAGGGAAATACTGCGATACCCCATACCGATCAGGGCCATGGCATCCAAGGGATTGCCCGCCATTTCGCCGCAAACGCTGACTGGAACGTCCGCCTGCCGGCACTGAACGAGCACATCACGAAAAATGCGCAATACCGCCGGCGACAGGGGGTCATAGCGGCCGGCGGTTCTGGCATTGCCCCGATCGCTGGCGAAAAGGAACTGCAACAGGTCGTTGCTGCCGATGGAAATAAAATCCACCCGCCGGAGCAAAGCCGGCAGTTGAAAAAGCAGGGCCGGAACTTCCATCATGGCGCCAACGGAGAGCTCACCCGGCAGGGGGCCGCCCCGTTTTACCTCCCGTTCCAGTTCCATATCCAGGAGCTTCCGGGCGGCGATGAATTCCGATACTTCGGCGATCATGGGAAACATGACGCACAACGGCCCCCCGGCGGCGGCGCGGATCAGGGCGCGAAGTTGCTGCCGCAGCAAAGACGGCCGGTCCAGGCCAATGCGGATGGCCCGCCACCCCATGGCCGGGTTTTCCTCGCCGGCATCGCGCCAGTATGGCAACACCTTGTCACCGCCCACGTCCAGGGTGCGGAAGGCGACCGGCTTGCCGGCGGCCTGTTCAATCACCCGGGCGTATATTTTTTGCTGGGTTTCGACGTCAGGAAATTGGGAGCGGACCATGAAAGGCACTTCGGTTCGATACAGGCCGACGCCGGCGGCGCCCATGTCCTTCAGGTGCTCCAGATCGATGAGCAGGCCGGCGTTGATCTGGATGCTGATCCGTTCGCCGTCGCGGGTGACGGCGCGAAGTTCGCGGAGGGACGCGTAACCGGCCTTGCGTTGGCCCAGCGCCTTGGCGCTGCGGAAGAAAATCCGGCGCATCTCTTCGCCGGGGCGGATGAACACTTGGGCGTTATCGCCATCGACGATGACCGGTTCGCCTTCCTCGATCATGCCGGCGACGCCCTGGACGCAGCCGACCACGGGGATGTCGAGCGCCCGGGCGACGATGGCCACATGGGAGGTGGAAGAGCCTTCCTCCAGCACCAGTCCCTTGAGGCACCGGCGGTCATAGTCCAAAAGCTGCGCCGGCCCCATGGAACGGGCGACGAGCACTACATCATCGGGCAGTTTCTGCAATTCTGAATCGCTTCCCGAACCCACCAGATGCTGCAGAAGCCGGTCGGCCAAATCCTCAAAATCGTGAATGCGCTCCCGCAGGTAGGGATCGGTGACCTGGCTCATGCGGGCCTGGATATCGTTCAGCACTTTTTGCACGGCGGCTTCCGCCGTCAGGCCGCTGGCAATGGCCTCGCCGATACGGGCAAGCCAGCCGGCGTCCTCGGCGATCATCCGATAAGTTTCCAGGATTTCCGTATGGTCGCCGCCGGTGGCGATGTCGGAGGCCTGCAACAGGGTATCCAGCGCCCCGTGCATTTCGGAAACCGCTTCGCGCAGCCGCGCATGTTCGGCGTCCAGGTCTTCGGCCACCAGGTTTTCAACCACATAGCGGGGCTGGTGAAGCACGGCGGTCCCGATGCCGATACCGGCGTTGAACTGAACCCCTTCCAGGCGCAGGGGCAGCAAGGCATTACCATCCGCCGGCAATTGTTCTTCCCGACTGAGCAGGTCACCGCCAGCGACCACTTCGGCCAGCACCATGGCGACGGTCTGCAGGGCTTCGACTTCTTCTTCCTCGTATTCCCTGGGGCTGCGATTCTGCACGACCACCACGCCGTTGACCCGGCCGCTGCGCAACAGGGGCACACCCATCAACGAGTGATAGATTTCCTCGCCGGTTTCCGGGCGGTAGGCAAAGTTGGGGTGGCTTTGGGCGTCAGTCAGGGAAGAGGGCTTGGCGCGGGCGGCGATCTCGCCGACCAGTCCCTCGCCAACCCGGAGGCGGGTGTTGTGAACAGCGGATTGCTTGAGGCCTTGGGTAGCGAACAGTTCCAGCACTTCGCCGGCGCGGCGCACGTAAATGGAACAGACTTCGGCCGACATTTCAGCGGCGATGATGGAAACTACCTGGTTCAGGCGTTCCTCGGCGCCGGCGTCCCCGGCCATCACGTCGCGCACCCGGGCCAACAGGCGGCGGGGCATGGGCGATGTCCGGCCCTCGTCCATGGTCAGGGCACACCGCCCCTCGCCGCCAGCACCGCCGTCGCCTGGTCCAGCAATTCCTGGATGATCTCGTTGGTGGATTGTTCGCGGGTAACCATGCCGACGCTCTGGCCCGCCATCATGGAGCCGTTCCGCACATCGCCATCAATGGCCGAACGTTTCAACGCGCCGGCCCAGAAGTGCTCGATTTCAAGCTGCGCCTCCTTGAGATCGACCTCGCCCTTTTGATAACGGCCGATTACCTGGCGCTGGGTCTCCATGAACCGGCGGGTGCCCTCATTGACCAGGGCGCGAACCGGAATGACCGGAAACTTGGGGTCCAACTGCACGGTCGGGATGGCGTCCCGGGCGTTGGCGCGGATAAACGCCCGCTTGAAATCGGGATGGGCGACGGATTCCGTGGCGCAAACGAAGCGGGTTCCCAACTGGCAACCGGCGGCGCCCATTTCCAGGTAGGTAACGATGGCTTCGCCACGGCCGATGCCGCCGGCGACAAAGACCGGAACATCCCGTACCTGGGGAAGAATTTCCTGGGCCAGCACGCTGGTCGCCACCGGACCGATATGGCCGCCCGCTTCCGTCCCCTCGATGACCAGGGCGTCGGCGCCGTTCCTGATCAACCGTTTGGCCAGCGCGACAGCCGGCGCGAAACAAATTACCTTGGCGCCCGAATCCTTGATTTTCCTGATCGAAACGCCCGACGGGATGCCGCCGGCCAACACCACATGGCCCACCTTTTGGCGGATGCAGACATCGATCAGGTCATCCAGGTCCGGATGCATGGTTATCAGGTTGACGCCGAAAGGCTTGCCGGTCAGCCGCCGGGTAGCCTCGATCTCGGGCTCCAGCAGGTCCGGGGTCATGGAGCCGCAGGCGATGACCCCAAAGCCGCCGGCGTTGGATATGGCCGCCACCAGGTTGGCTTCGGAAAGCCAGGACATGGCGCCGCCCAGGATGGCGTGGTCACAACCGAGGAATTCCCGGCCTCGCCGCCACAGTTCGGCCAGATGCGTGTCGGGCGTCGAGGAAGGCATGGGTTCAGTCGGCATCCAGGCCATATGCGGTGTGCAGGGAGCGGATGGCCAGTTCGGTATATTCCTCGGCGATCAGGACGCTGACCTTGATTTCGGAAGTGGAAATCACCTGAATATTGATCCCCTTGTCGGCCAGGGCCTGAAACATGCGCTGGGCGACCCCGGCGTGGCTGCGCATGCCGACGCCGATGACCGATACCTTGACCACATTGGAATCGGAAATGAATTCGGAATATCCAAGGTCTTGCCGTTTTTCCTCGATCACCCGGATGGCCTTGTCCAGGTAGCCCTCGATCACCGTAAACGTGAGGTCCGTTGCCTTGCCGTCCGCCGATACGTTCTGAACGATCATGTCGACGTTGACCCCGGCATCGGCCAGGGGGCCGAATATCGCGGCGGCGACGCCCGGCTTGTCGGCAACGGCGACCAGGGTGATTTTCGCCTCGTCCCGGCTGTAGGCAATTCCGCTGACTAGCTCTTTTTCCACAATTTCATCCTCATCAACGACCAGGGTTCCCGCCACATCCGCAAAAGTGGAAAGAACCTGCAAGCGCACGCCATGTTTCATGGCCATTTCCACGGCCCGGGTCTGAAGGACCCTGGCGCCCACCGACGCCATTTCGAGCATTTCCTCGTAGGTGATCTTATCCAGCTTGCGGGCCTTGGCAACAATGCGCGGATCGGAGGTGTAGATGCCGTCCACGTCCGTATAAATATCGCACCGGTCCGCGTCCAAGGCCGCCGCCAGGGCCACCGCGCTGGTGTCGGAGCCGCCGCGGCCCAGGGTCGTGATCCGGTTTTCCGGGCACAGCCCCTGGAATCCGGGAACAACCGGCACCTGACCCTGGGCCAGGGCCTTTTCCATTTGATCCCGGTCAATATCCATGATCCGCGCCCTGCCATGGCGGCTGTCGGTATGGATCGGCACCTGCCAAGCCAACATGGAGCGCGCCCCGACACCCAGCTTTTGCAGGGCGATGGCCAACAGGCCGGAAGTCACCTGTTCGCCGGTGGAAACCACCACGTCATATTCACCGGTATCATCGGCGCCGCCGATGGATAGGGTGTAATCGACCAATTTGTTGGTGACCCCGGCCATGGCCGAGGGCACGGCCACCACCTGGTTGCCGGCGTCGACTTCCCGCTTTACCCGGTGGGCGACGGCCTTGATGTGATCCACGTCGGCCACCGACGTACCGCCGAATTTCTGTACGATCCGAGCCATGATGATTGTCTATCCGTAACCTTGTACCCGCGTTTACCATCCAAATATGGCACCATTCGATTAAGGCGTCCGGCTGGAAAATATTTCCTGAATATCCACGGATTTCCAAAAATCGGCGGGGAATAAGATCAACCTGCCGGTTGCAGCGAAGCGGGCGCGTATTCATACTTGCAATGCCGTGGGGAGGCAACCCTGCGGCCAAAAAAGGGATGCCGCCCATGCCCCGTGCCCCCATCCGAAAAACCGTGGCCCAAAAGCCCCCATACGAAAAACAAACTGGAACCGCCTCGCCGGACGAGGTCGCCCGCTTCGCCGCCATGGCCTCTGAATGGTGGGACCCCAATGGCAAGTTCAGGCCCCTGCACATGCTCAATCCGTTGCGTATCGGATTTGTCCGCGACCATGGGGCCGCTCATTTCGGGCGCGACCCCCTGAGCAACAGGCCGCTGGCTGGACTGAAGGTTCTCGATATCGGCTGCGGCGGCGGCCTGCTGTCGGAGCCCCTGTGCCGCCTGGGCGCCCGGGTCACCGGCATCGACGCGGCGGAGGAAAACGTCAAGACGGCGGCCCACCACGCCCGGGAAAGCGGATTGGACATCACCTACCGCTCGATCCTTCCCGAAGATTTGGCTGAAGACCTGGCTGAAGACGCCGCCTTCGACTTTGTCCTCAACATGGAGGTGATCGAGCACGTGGCCGACGTGGCGCGATTCCTGGAAGCCAGCGCCCGGCTGGTCAGGCCCGGCGGCGCCATGGTACTTTCGACCATCAACCGCACCTTCAAGTCCCTGGCCCTGGCCAAGGTGGGGGCCGAATACGTGCTTCGCTGGCTGCCCGCCGGAACCCATGACTGGCGCAAGTTCGTCCGCCCGTCGGAACTGGTTCGCGGGCTGGAACCCCACGGTTTCCGGGTCACCGACCTGAAGGGAATGACCTACAACCCGGTCAGTGGGACCTGGTCCCTTGGCCGGGACATGGGCGTCAATTACCTGGTGTTCGCGGTAAAACGGCCGGAATAGCCGTGTGGATCAGTCATCCTGGCGGAAAACGGACCGCAGGCGGAAATAACCGCCGGAATCGTCATCCCGGTCTTCCGGCGCATCTTCGGCGGCCTCGCCATAAGGAATGTGATCGTCGGCTTCGCCATAATCGATGCGGTGGGATTCCCGGAGAAGGTCATCCCCGTCTTCCTCGATGGGGTCCAACACGGGTTCGCGCAGTTTTTCAACCGCGTTCAGGATTTGATCGGCGACAATCTGGGCCCGGGTGGAGCCTCCGGGATCGCGATCATCGACCACGGCGGGCGCGTCGGGAACAACAGCCGGCGGGGTTTCGCTCACGTGGTAGTCGCCACAAAAAGGACATTCCACGTAACCGTTGACACACTGGGAATCGTAGGCGCCGCTATCGCGAAACCACGCTTCGAACTGATGTCCGGATTCACATTGCAGGTGATAAAGGATCATGACAAAAAGGCGCTGCTCCCCGTTGACCGGCCCGCTATACTCACATCGTCACAAGGCCAAGTGTGCCAGCAAACGGTTAAGAAATGGGTAAGATAAAGAACGGCGCGAACGTCTCCCGCCACCTCCGAATTACCGAACCTTCCCCATGGGTCCG
>JAJRSS010000298.1 GCA_024278615.1 Alphaproteobacteria bacterium | reverse complement strand
TTCGGCGGAAGGCCTGCGCCGCCATATCGCCGCCATCGCCAAAAACCCGCGGCCGTTCATCGAAACAGAAGGGTTTATCGGCCCCGACCGGCGGCGGCGGGAAACAAGCGCCTACCAGGGACCGGACCGGCGCCGCGAACAAAACAACATTAAGGACCGCGGCAAAGGCGCCCACGACCCGGAAAGCCGCGAGGAATAATTCCCGCCGCTGCTCTCAAGCTGGCGGGTTCCGGCTTTCGCCGGTTCGCGAGCCGCGTCCCGCGACATACCGGCCGGGAAATCGGCGCGGACTCGATAATTCGGCGCCGCTTTCGGGCTTCGCACCCGTGGCGCGGAATTCCGAAAGCGGGGGCTAGGCGGCTTTCTTCATATAAGACCGCACCAGTTCCTCGGCGATCTGCACGGCGTTGAGCGCCGCCCCCTTGCGCAGGTTGTCGGATACCACCCACAGGCTGAGGCCGTTTTTCACCGTCGGGTCCTTGCGGATGCGGCTCACATAGACCGCATCCTCACCGGCGCACTCGGCCGGCGTCACGTAGCCCTCGTCGGCCCGGTGATCGACGACGCTCACCCCCGGCGCGCTCTTCAGCACGGCCCGGGCCTGATGTTCGGTGACCGGTTGCTCGAATTCCAGATTCACCGCCTCGCCATGGCCGATGAACACCGGCACCCGCACGCAAGTGGCGGCGACGGCGATATCCGGGTCCAGGATTTTTTTTGTTTCCGCGACCATCTTCCATTCTTCCTTGGTGTTGCCGTCATCCATGAACACATCGATATGGGGGATGACGTTGAAGGCGATCTGCTTGGTGAAGTTTTCCTGGGACTTTGGGAAGGGTTCATTCATGTAGACGCCGCGAGTCTGGTTGAACAATTCGTCCATGGCCGACTTGCCCGAGCCGGAAACCGACTGGTAGGTAGCCACCACCACCCGCTTGATGCCGGCTAGGTCATGCAACGGCTTCAGCGCCACCACCATCTGAATGGTGGAACAGTTTGGATTGGCGATGATGTTGCGCTTGGAATACCCGGCGATGGCGTGGGCATTGACCTCGGGCACCACCAGGGGCACGTCCTGTTCCATGCGGAAATGCGACGTGTTGTCGATGACCACGGCGCCGGCGGCGGCCGCCCGGGGGGCGAATTCCGCCGACACCCTGGCGCCCGGTGATGAAAGCACGATATCGACGGTGGAAAAATCGAAGCCGTCCAGGGAAAGCACCTTGAGCACCTTATTCTCGCCGAAGGACACTTCTTTACCCACCGAACGCGAAGACGCCACGGCGAAAACTTCGTCCGCTGGGAATTCCCGCTCGGCCAGGGTCTGCAATACTTCCCGGCCCACATTGCCGGTGGCGCCGACGACGGCGACTTTGTAGCCCATGATCTTTACTCTCTTGTCTCTGTTGTCCCCGGTTTTCATGGCCGGGAACGGGTGGTTTACGCTTGTTGGCGGCCCCATGGCAAGGCCCCACAGGGGGCGGGGCGATATTAACCGGCCACTTTCCTTAAGTCTTTGATATCAAATGATATCACCCACAAAACATGGGAGAATACCGGCGTTTATCCACCGGCCGCCGATATTCACCGGGACAAGCCCCCTGCGTGGAGCTTAATTTTCCTATTTTACTGATCCGCCAAGAAAATAAACTGAAAATTTTCAGGCGGCCACGACAAAAGCTGCAGCCGCGGCTGATGGTCGTCTCGCCGGGCCCCATTTCGTCAAAGGGCCTGATCCGCACCGATACGGACCGGGGAAATCCCCGGCAAAGTACGAAATGAGCTTGAAAACACGGTCAAATCGCCAAAAACGGACCGTCAGGCGGTTGCAGGGGCGAGGCTATTCCATTGAGAGTTGAAATTGGGTACGGTCGGAGTCAATTTGGAGGTTCTTTGGAAAAGATCGGATTATGAGGTAGGGACTGGACCGCCAAGGCATGAACGATCACATGCCTTGAAAGAAAACAAGCGCCGTACCCGGCAAGTTAAACCATAAACACGATTCCCCTTGCTGGTGTTGAGCGGACGAACCAATGCAAAAGGGAGAGTAAAAATGCGTTTCACGAAATTCGCCATAGCCATCGCGGCAATCGCAATATTTTTTTCCACTTCGGCGGTGAAAGCCGCCGAAATCGTCATTAAGTTCAGCCACGTCACCAGCGGCAAGACCCACCCGAAGTACTTGGCGGCGGAAGAGTTCGCCAAACGCGTCAACGAACGAATGAAAGGCAAGGTCCGGATAGAGGTGTTTCCCGGCGGCCAGTTGTTCGACGACAAGGCAGTGCTTATCGAACTGATCAAGGGCAAAGCCGTTCAGATGGCGGCTCCGTCGCTTTCCAAGTTCGAGACCATCACCAAGAAATTCCGCATCTTCGACCTGCCGTTCCTGTTCAACGACATCAACGCCGTGAATGCCTTTCAGTCCTCGACGGGTGGCCAGTCCATTCTCAAGGCCCTCGAATCGAAGGGTATTCTGGGCAAGGCCTACTGGCACAATGGCATGAAGCAGATGTCGGCCAACAAGCCGTTGTTGAAGCCCGAGGACGCCAAGGGCCTGAAGTTCCGCGTCCAGCAATCCGACGTGTTGGTCGCCCAGTTCAGGCAGCTCGGCGCGACGCCGCAGAAAATGGCCTTCAAGGAAGTCTACGGGGCATTGCAGATGGGCGTCGTCGATGGTCAGGAAAACACCTGGTCCAATATCTACTCGAAGAAATTCTTCGAGGTTCAGGACGGCATCACCGAGACCGACCACGGCGTTATCGACTATGCGGTCGTCGTCTCCAAACGCTTCTGGATGGGCCTTCCCGACGATATCCGTTCCGAGCTCGACGCCATTCTCATGGAGGTCACCAACGACCGCAACAAGCTGTCGCGAGCCTTGAACCTGAAAAGCCGCCAGAAGGTCATCGACGCCGGGGGGACCGTGCGGACGCTCACCAGTGAGCAAAAGGAAGCCTGGCGCAAGGCGATGAAGCCGGTTTGGGACAAGTTTTCAAACGAGATCGGAGCCGACCTGATCAAGGCCGCGCAGTCGTTCAACAAATAGGATTCCTGAAAACCGTAGCAGCTTGAAGCATCGGTTCGGGATGACACGCAAAATTATCAGTTTCCTGCATCGTGTGGAGGAAGGCTTCCTGGCCTTCCTCCTTGCCGGCATGACGGTCATCACCTTTAGCCAGGTGGTGGCCCGTTATATTTTTAATACCGGCGCGGTCTGGGCGCTTGAACTGACCACCTTCTTTTTTGCCTGGCTGGTAATTTTGGGCATTTCCTACGGTGTGCGTATCCAAAGCCACATCGGCGTCGATGCCTTTGTCAAGATTCTTGGCACGCGCCCGCAGAGGATCGTCGGACTGTTGGCGATCCTTGCCGGGCTGGCCTACGCCGTGCTGATGCTTGTGGGATCCTGGGAGCATGCTTTCGGCGTTACCTTCGAGTACGGATTCGTTACCGAGGATTTGAAGATACCGCAGTGGATTCCGCTGAGTGTCTTGGTCTTCGGTTTTGCAACCATGATCGTGCGGATGCTGGGGATCGCCTGGCGGATCATCATTCACCAGGAATCCGGCATGATGATCGCCGACGAGGCCAGGGAGGCCATCGAACAATTCGCCGATGAAGAACGGCCGCAGGGAACGGAGAAGGCCGAAAAATGATCGCCTATCTGTTCATCACCCTGTTCTTCCTGATGTTCATAGGCACGCCCATCGCCATCGCCCTGGGGTTGTCTTCCATCACCACCATCCTGTTTTTCTCGGCCGACGACATGGGCTCGCTGGCCGGCAAGCTGTTCGACACCATGCACCACTACACGCTGATGGCGATTCCCTTCTTTATCCTGTCATCGGCCTTCCTTTCCACCGGCGGCGTGGCGCGCCGCCTGATCCGATTCGCGGTTAACGTCGTCGGCCATTTTCCGGGCGGCCTGGCCATGGCAAGCGTCCTGGCCTGCATCATGTTCGCCGCCGTTTCGGGCTCTTCCCCGGCGACCGTGGTGGCCATCGGCTCGATCGTCATCGCCGGCATGGTGAAATCGGGGTATTCCAAGGACTTCGCCGCCGGCGTCATCGCCAACGCCGGCACCCTGGGCATCCTGATCCCGCCCAGCATCGTCATGGTCGTTTACGCGTCGGCGACCGAGGTTTCGGTCGGCCGCATGTTCATGGCCGGCGTCATTCCCGGCCTTGTCGCCGGCTTCATGCTGATGCTCGGCATCTACGTCGCCGCCAAGGTGATGAACCTGCCGCGCCAGGAATTCCCGGGCGTGAAGGAACTCTGGGACTCCTTCGTCGACGCCATCTGGGGCATCCTGCTGATCTTCATCATCATGGGCGGCATCTATGGCGGCATCTTCACGCCGACCGAGGCAGCCGCCGTGGCGGCGGTCTACGCCTACCTTATCGCCATCTTCGTCTACCGGGATATCGGGCCGCTGAAAAGGGGCGAGCCGCGGCCGCCCATCCACCGGCTGGCGGTCGAGGTCTTCGTCCACCCGGACATCGTCAAAACCCTGCTGGACGCCGCCAAAGTGACCATAATGTTGATGTTCATCATCGCCAACGCGATGCTGTTCGCCCATGTACTGACCACCGAGCGCATCCCGCACACCATCACCGAATGGATCATCTCCATGGGCTTTCAGTGGTGGACCTTCCTGCTCATCGTCAACCTGATCCTGATCCTGGCCGGCGATTTCATGGAGCCCTCGGCGATCCTGCTGATCCTGGCGCCGATCCTGTTCCCCATCGCCATCAAGCTGGGCATCGACCCGATCCACCTGGGCATCATCATGGTCGTCAATATGGAAATCGGCATGGTCACGCCGCCGGTCGGCCTTAACCTGTTCGTCACTTCGAGCATCACCGGCATGTCCCTGATGAGAGTCCTCAAGGCGGCCCTGCCATGGATGGGGATCCTGCTCGTCTTCCTGGCCATCGTCACCTTCGTGCCTTTCCTCTCCACCTGGCTGCCGAACCTGCTGATGGGCCCGGAAATCGTTCGCTAGCAATGAAATGAAACGCGGTTGTCCAGAAGAATAGGCCGGCATGGGAAGGACCGTCCCCACGCCCGGTAACGGGCGCGGCATCGGCCAATTTGTGGTAATATCGCCATCATGTACAAGAAAGTATTATTGAGCATCGACCTGAATGACGAAACATCGTGGACCGCATCCTTGGAGGCGGCCCTGGCGATGTGCCGCACTTTCGATGCCACCCTTCACCTGGTCCATGTCATCGCGGAAGCACCCGAAGCGGTGGTCAAAGTGTACCTTCCCAATGGCAGCACGGAAAAGCTCGTCAAGCAATTCACCGGGATGATGAATACTTTCGTTGACGAACATATTCCCGAAGAGCTCAAAGCCGTTGTCCACCTTTGCAGGGGAGGCATCTATTCGGGCATCCTTGAAACGGCCAGGAAAGTGAAAGCCGACCTCATCGTCATCGGCTCTCACCGCCCGACCATGGGCGATTTTCTGCTTGGCCCCAATGCCGCGCGCGTCGTTCGCCACGCCGAGTGCGCGGTTTTGGTCGCCAGGAATTGACGGCGAAATTACCGGCCCACGGCGGCGGGGTAGAGGATGGATCGGGCCGCCGGCCTTACCCCAGCAGTTTCTCCATTTCGGTGGTGACCGCCTCGCCCATCACCGAGGTGGAGACCCTGGCCTTGCCGTCCTGCATGATGTCGGCGGTGCGCATGCCGCCGGCCAGCACGTTTTCAACCGCCTTGTCGATCATGTCGGCGTCCGCCGCCATGGCGAAGGAATAACGCAGGCACAAGGAAAACGAAAGGATACAGGCCAGCGGGTTGGCGGCGCCCTGGCCGGTGATGTCCGGCGCCGAGCCGTGCACCGGCTCGTAGAGCGCCTTGCGCCGGCCACTTTCGTCCGCCGCGCCCAGGGATGCCGACGGCAGCATGCCCAGGGACCCGGTCAACATGGCGGCCTCGTCGGACAGCATGTCGCCGAACAGGTTGTCGGTGACGATAACGTCGAACTGCCTGGGATCGCGCACCAGTTGCATGGCGCAGTTGTCGGCGTACATGTGGGAAAGTTCCACGTCGGCGAATTCGGCGTCGTGGATCTTCTGCGCCTCTTCCCGCCACAGCAGCCCGGATTCCATGACGTTGGCCTTTTCCACCGAGCACACCCGGTTGGACCGCTTTCGCGCCAGTTCGAAGGCGACGCGCAGCACCCGGTGGATCTCCGGCGTGGTATAGACCTGGGTGTTGACGCCCCGGCGTTCGCCGCCGCCGATATCCTCGACGCCGCGGGGTTCGCCGAAGTAAATGCCGCCGGTGAGTTCGCGGACGATCATGATGTCCAGGCCCTGGACCACGTCCAGCTTCAGGGTCGAGGCGTCGGCCAGGGCGTCGAAGACCACCGCCGGGCGCAGGTTGGCGAACAGCTCCATCTCTTTCCTGAGACGCAAAAGGCCGCGCTCTGGCTTTACCTCGAAGGCCAGGCCGTCCCATTTGGGGCCGCCGACGGCGCCCAGCAGCACCGCGTCCGCGTTCATGGCCTCGGCCATCGTTTCGTCGGTCAGCGGCGTGCCGTGGGCGTCGTAAGCGGCGCCGCCGACCAGGCCGTTGCCGACATCGAAGGTGGCCCGCTCGTGGTCGGACAGCCAGCCGATGACGCGCTCGACCTCGGCCATCACTTCGGGGCCGATGCCATCGCCGGGCAGGATAAGGAGCTTCTTGTTGGCGGTCATGATCTTCCTGTTTTTCAGCTTCTGGTGGGATTTTCCCGGCCGTGGGTTAAGCCGACAGCCAGGGTTGGGACAGCCTCCGGCTTTCCTCGAAGGCGTCGATCTTTTCCGCCTTTTCCAGGGTCTGGCCGACGTCGTCCAGGCCCTCTATCAGGCAGCGCTTGCGGAAAGGGTCAAGGTCGAATTCGATGGAGCCGCCGTCGGGGCCGGTGATGACCTGGTTTTCCAGGTCTATGGTGACCGTGGCGTTGGCGCCCCGGTCCGCGTCCTCCATCAGCTTGTCCACGTCTTCGGGGCTGAGCTTGATCGGCAGGATGCCGTTCTTGAAACAGTTGTTATAGAAGATGTCGGCGAAGCTGGTGGAGATGACGCAGCGGATACCGAAATCCAAAAGCGCCCACGGCGCGTGCTCGCGCGAGGACCCGCAGCCGAAATTATCGCCGGCGACCAGGATGGAGGCCTTGCGGTAGGCCGGCTTGTTGAGGACGAAATCCGGGTTTTCGTTGCCGTCATCGTCGTAGCGCATTTCGAAGAACAGGCTCTTGCCCAGCCCCGTGCGCTTGATGGTTTTGAGGAACTGCTTGGGGATGATCTTGTCCGTATCGACGTTGATCATCGCCAAAGGCGCGGCGACGCCGGTGACGGTTTTGAATTTTTCCATGGATCTTTCCGCTTCTCCAATATTCCGGTGCCGAAAACCTGGCCCTACAGATCACCCACATCCGCCAAATGGCCGGCGATGGCGGAGGCCGCGGCCATGGCCGGGCTGACCAGATGGGTTCGCCCGCCCTTGCCCTGCCGGCCTTCGAAGTTGCGGTTCGAGGTCGAGGCGCAGCGCTCGCCGGGCTTGAGCCGGTCGGCGTTCATGGCCAGGCACATGGAACACCCCGGTTGGCGCCACTCGAAGCCGGCGTCCAGGAACACCCGGTCCAGGCCCTCGTCTTCCGCCTGTTCCCTGACCAAGCCGGAACCGGGCACTACCATGGCGCTGACCCCCGGGGCCACCTTGCGCCCAAGGGCGACGCCGGCGGCGGCCCGCAGGTCTTCGATGCGGCCGTTGGTGCATGAGCCGATGAACACCCAGTCGATGGCGATCTCTTTCAAGGGCGTGCCGGGGGTGAGCCCCATGTATTCCAGCGAACGCCGCATGGCGGCGCGGCGCGCCTCGTCGGCCTCGTCCGCCGGGTCGGGAACGGCAGCCGAAATGGGCAGCACGTCTTGCGGGCTGGTGCCCCAGGTCACCTGCGGTTCGATTTCGGCGGCGTCCAGGGTCACTTCCGTATCATAGGCCGCGTCATCGTCGGACTTGAGGGTGCGCCAATACGTGATGGCGGCTTCCCACGCCGCCCCCTTGGGCGCCATGGGCCGGCCCTTCAGGTATTCGAAGGTGGTGTCGTCGGGCGCGATGAGCCCGGCCCGGGCGCCGGCTTCGATGGTCATGTTGCACACCGTCATGCGCCCTTCCATGGAAAGGGCGCGGATCGCTGGGCCGGCGTATTCGATCACGTGGCCGGTGCCGCCGGCGGTGCCGATGCGGCCGATGATGGCCAGAATCAGGTCCTTGGGCGTCACCCCGGGGCCGGGACTTCCGTTGACGGTGATGCGCATGTTGCGGGCCGGCTTTTGCAGCAGGGTCTGGGTGGCCAGCACGTGCTCGACCTCGGACGTGCCGATGCCGAAGGCGAGCGCCCCGAAGGCGCCGTGGGTGGCGGTGTGGGAATCGCCGCAGACGATGGTGGCGCCGGGCAGGGTAAAGCCCTGTTCCGGGCCGATGATGTGGACGATGCCCTGGCGCACGTCTTCGATTTCATAATAAGGGACGCCGAAGTCGCGCACGTTCCGTTCCAGCGCTTCCACCTGGATGCGGGAGTCTTCCCCGGTGATGCCGGCGGCGCGGTTGGCGGTGGGAATGTTGTGATCGGCCACCGCCAGGGTGGCCTCGGGCCGGCGCACCTTGCGCCCGGCGGCGCGCAGGCCCTCGAAGGCCTGAGGGCTGGTGACTTCGTGGACCAGGTGCCGGTCGATGTACAGCAGGCAGGTGCCGTCTTCGCCCACATGAACCACGTGGTCGGACCAGATCTTGTCGAATAGGGTTGTCGGTGCCGCCATCTTCTTCCCGCCTCCTCGATAACGCCGGCCGATAACACCGGCCGATAATACCGGGACGGGCGCTTGCCGGCCCGTCCCGGTGTTATTGGAATATGGCCGTTGCCTATTCTTGTTTCGCCGCTTTGGCTTCCTTGGCGGCCTTGCTCTTGCCCTTCTTGCCCTTGACCTTGCCGCCGGCGATGGCTTCCTGGCGGGCCTTTTCCTTGGCCTTGGCGGCGGTGGCCTTTTCCGCCGCCGTCAGCTTGGCCGAGTAGCCGTCCGTCTTTTCGGCGATGCGGGCCCGCTTGCCCCTGAGGCCGCGCAGGTAATAGAGCTTGGCCCGGCGCACGTCGCCGCGCTTGACGATTTCGATGCCCGCGACGCTGGGGGCAAAGAGGGGGAAGACCCGCTCCACCCCTTCGCCGGACGAAATCTTGCGCACGGTGAAGGACGAATTCAGCCCGGCGTTCTTGCGCCCGATGCAAACGCCTTCGTACACCTGGATGCGTTCGCGGGTGCCTTCCACCACCTTGACGCTGACCTTGACGGTATCGCCGGGAGAGAACTCGGGAGTGGGGCGGGCCGCGGCCAGTTTCTCAACCTGCTCTTTTTCAATTTCTTCGATGACGTTCATGACATTCGTTCCTTCATCTCTCGCGTTCCGTCAGGGTTTCAGTTCTTGTTCATTGGCCCGGCGTAACGGGCCCACAGATCGGGCCGCCGCGCCTTGGTGATCCGTTCGGCCTGGGCCAGACGCCAGGCGCGTATTCTTTCGTGATGGCCCGAGGTCAGCACTTCGGGCACTTCCCGGCCGCGCCAGACCTGGGGCCGGGTGTAATGGGGATATTCCAGCAACCCGCCCTCGAAACTTTCCTCGGCCAGGGATTCCCCGCTGCCCACCACGCCCGGCAACAGGCGCACGCAGGCGTCGATCAGCGCCAACGCCGCCGGTTCGCCGCCCGACAGGACGAAATCGCCGAGGCTGATTTCCTCCACCCGGTGGGCCTCCAGCACCCGTTCATCGACGCCTTCGAAGCGGCCGCAAAGAAGGGTCATGCCGGGCCCCTGGGCCAATTGGCGCACCCGGTCCTGGTCCAGCGGCCGGCCCCGGGGAGTAAGATAGATCAGCGGCGCGCCGCCCGGATGGGTCCCGGCGATGGCCGCATCAACCACGTCGGACCGCATCACCATGCCCGGACCGCCGCCGAAGGGGGCGTCGTCCACGGTGCGGTGTTTATCGCCGGCGAAGTCCCGGATGTCCACCGTTTCCAGCCGCCAGCGGCCTTCATCCAGGGCCTGCCCGGCGAGGGAGGCGCCAAGCGGGCCGGGGAACATTTCCGGGAACAGGGTCAGCACCCTGACGCTCCACGGGCTAATCTCCGGGCCAGTCTTCGGACCAGTCTCCGTGATGGTGGCTTCAGCCGCGCTCATGCCTCGTCCCCGACGGTTTCTTTCTTGATTTCCTCTTCAATTTCAAGGGGCGGATCGACGACCATCCGGCTGCCTTCCAGGTCGACCACCGGCACCGCCTTTTGGGTGAAGGGAATCATCAGGCCGGCGGCGCCGATTTCCAGCACCGTGCCGGCGCCGTAATCATGAACGGCGGCCACCGTTCCCAAGGCCCGGCCATGGGTGTCTTCGGCTTGCAGGCCGATCAGGTCGGCGTGGTAGAATTCATCCGCCGCCGCTTGCGGCAGGGCGTCCCGGTCCACGTAAAGCCGGGTTCCCTTGAGCGCCGCCGCCGCGTCCACCGTTTGGACGCCGTCCAGGCGGGCGATCACCTGGCCCCTGACCATGGAAAGGGGCTTGAGGACGAAGGTGCGCCCGCCGCTTTCGTCGGTCAGCATCCCATAAGCGGCCAGGTCCATGGGCTTCTCGGTGAAGCTCTTGATGCGAAGCTCGCCCTTGAGGCCCCGGGTCCCGGTGATCACGCCCAGGCAGACGCGCGCATGGGCGCCCACCGGCGGGGCGGCGGCGGCGGGCGCCGCGTCTTTACCGGAAGATGAGGGGTTTCGGGCCAACATGAGACTCCGTCCATGCCACCGGGATCAACCGGCGGCTTTTTCCTCGCCGGTGGGGGCTTCCTCGGCCGGAGCCTCTTTCGCGGCTTCTTCGGCAGGCGCTTCAGCGGGTGCTTCTTCCGCCGGGGCTTCTTTCGCCGCCGCCGCGGCTTCCTCGGCCGCCTGCTTGGCCGCGGCTTCCTTTTCCTTGGCCTTTTCCTCGGCTTCCTTCCGGCGCTCCACGGTCTTGGCCCGGGGCTCGTCCTTCTTGGTCTGCTCGGGAATGGCCGGCTTTTCCATCAGGCCGGCGGCGGCCAGCATGCGGGCCACCCGGTCGCTGGGCAGGGCGCCCACGCCCATCCAGTATTTGATGCGGTCTTCCACCAGCGTCACCCGGTCGGGGTGATCCTTGGCGACCATGGGGTTGTAGGTGCCGACCTTTTCGACGTAGCGGCCATCTCGGGGGCTGCGGGAATCGGCGATGACGACACGATAGAAGGGGCGTTTTTTCGCGCCGCCCCGGGCCAGGCGAATTCTCAAGGACATTTGTTATCTCTTCCCTATGTGGATCGTGGATGGTGAATACATGAAGTCTCTCTTGGTTGTCTCGTCTTGGCGGTGAATCATTGCGGGAAATGGGGC
This sequence comes from Alphaproteobacteria bacterium, assembly GCA_024278615.1. Taxonomy (GTDB): domain Bacteria; phylum Pseudomonadota; class Alphaproteobacteria; order Rhodospirillales; family 2-02-FULL-58-16; genus JAJRSS01. The sequence goes on along the minus strand of JAJRSS010000298.1, from coordinate 4,969 downwards.
GGCATGGCGCCCGGGCCCAGGCCCGGCATGCCGCGCAACAGGCCCCTCTTTCCCATCTTGCCCATCTTTTTCATCATCAGGCTCATCTGCTTGTACTGCTTGAGCAGGCGGTTGACCTCGGGCACCGAGGTACCGGCGCCGGCGGCGATGCGGCGGCGGCGGGAACCGTTGAGGAGCTTGGGGTTGCGCCGTTCCTTGGCGGTCATGGAAAGAATGATCGCTTCCTGACGGGCAATCGTCTTGTCGTCCATGTTGGCGGCGGCCATCTGCTTTTTTGCTTTCGCCGCGCCCGGCAGCATCCCCAGCAGGCCCTGCATGTCGCCCATCTTGCGCAATTGCTTGAACTGTTCGGCCATGTCTTCCAGGGTGAAGGCCCCTTTCAACATCTTGGCCGCCAGCTTTTCGGCTTCTTCCTTGTCGATCGTCTCCGCCGCTTTTTCCACCAGGCCGACCACGTCGCCCTGGCCCAGGATGCGGCCCGCCACCCGGGCGGCGTCGAAGGTTTCCAGTTCGTCCAGTTTTTCGCCGACACCCATCAGCTTGATCGGGCAGCCGGTCACGGCGCGCATGGAAAGGGCCGCGCCGCCCCGGGCGTCGCCGTCGGCGCGGGTCAGCACGATGCCGGTGAGGCCGACTTTTTCATGGAAGACCTGGGCCACGTTGACCGCGTCCTGGCCGGTCAGCGCGTCGGCCACCAGCAGGGTTTCCACCGGCCTCGCGGCATCGCGCACGGCGGCCGCCTCGGCCATCATGGCGTCGTCCACGTGCTGGCGGCCGGCCGTATCCAGCAGCACCACGTCGTACGCTTCCTTGCGCGCCGTATCCATGGCCCGCTTGGCGATGGCGAAGGGCCGCTCGCCCAGCACCGCCGGCAGCACGGGAATTTCCGCCTGTTCGCCCAGCACCGCCAGTTGCCGTTGGGCCGCCGGACGGTAAATGTCGAGGGACGCCATCAGCACCTTTTTCTTTTCCCGCCTTGCAAGCCGGCGGGCGACCTTGGCGGTGGTGGTGGTCTTGCCCGATCCCTGCAGGCCGACCATGAGGATCGCCACCGGCGGCGCGCCGGCCAGGTTGATGGCGGTAGGCGCGGCGGTTTCGCCACCCCCCAGCATTTCGACCAGTTGGTCGTGGACCACCTTGATGATCATCTGGCCGGGGGTGACGCTGCGCAGGATATCCTCGCCGACGGCCTTTTCCTTCACCTGTTCGATGAAGGTTTTGACCACCGGCAGGGCCACGTCCGCTTCCAGCAGGGCGACGCGCACTTCGCGCAGCGCTTCGGACACGTCGGCTTCGGACAAGACGCCCCGGCGGGTAAGCTTGTCGAAAACGGTGCCTAAGCGTTCGGTCAGGTTTTCAAACATTTTCCATGTCCGGCCTTATCCTGCTTGGCCCACGTATGGGTCAAACGCAAAACGCGCCAGTGCGCGAAACTCGCGGACTGGCGGCGTCCCTAAAGACAAATGCACACCTATATCTCTGGGTTCTCCTGGGCGCGCACCATATGGACGGCGGCCCGGAGTGTCAAGCAAACCGGGAAATCCTGAACCGCTCTGGGGGCCTGGCCTCGAAACCCGTCCACGTTAAACCTTTAATTGATTAATTATTGATTTACTATTTATACGGGTAGGCCGCTTAAGGAAGGCCCTGCTTTGCCATGATTTGCAAAAAGCCATCACCGGAACCGCCTGCGAACACGGCCCTGAAAGGGGTTGCCCGGCAGGTGGATGGCCACATCCGGCAATGCCGCAAGACCATGGGCCTGACCCGGCAGGAACCGGGGCGGGTTCCATCCCGCCGCCGCCGACGCGGCACCCGGGAAGGGGGCCGGACCGCCGATTAGGGTGGACTCGAGCGGGTAGAAAGCCATATTAGGCCCGTTATGAGCGGTATTCCCTTCACCAAGATGCACGGCTTGGGCAACGATTTCGTCGTTCTGGACGCCCGCGGCGGCCCGATCGCGCTGAGCGCTGAACAGGTGCGCGCCATCGCCGACCGCAAGACCGGCGTCGGCTGCGATCAATTCATCACCGTGGAGCAGCCGGTCAACGACCTGGCCGACGCCTTCATGCGAATTCACAACGCCAACGGCGGCGAGGTCGAGGCCTGCGGCAACGCCGCGCGCTGCATCGCCGCCATGGTCATGGACGAAAAAAACACCGACCACGCCATCATCGAAACCGCCGCCGGATTGCTGGACGCCAGCCGGGCCGGCGACGGCATGATCACCGTGGATATGGGTCCGGCGCGATTGGACTGGCGGGACATCCCCCTTTCGGAAGCGGTGGACACCCTGCACCTGGGCATCGAAGAAGGCCCCCTGAACGACCCGGCGGCCATCAACATCGGCAATCCCCACGCCGTGTTCTTCGTCGATGACGTGGAATCCATCCCCCTGGAAGACCTTGGGCCGGTGATCGAACGCCACCCCCTGTTCCCCCGGTACACCAACGTCGAGGCGGTGCAGGTGACCGGCGAGACCAGCCTGCGCGTCCGGGTGTGGGAACGGGGCGTCGGCATTACCCGGGCCTGCGGCACCGGCGCCTGCGCCGCCCTGGTCGCCGCCAACCGCCGGGGCCTGACCCTGCGCGCCGCCGAGGTGACCCTGGACGGTGGCCCGCTGCGCATCGAATGGCTGAAGGACAATCACGTGGCGATGACCGGCCCGGTGGCGGTCAGCTTCACCGGCGCCATCGGCCGCGCATTGCTGGGCTGAAGCCATGACGGAGGCGGAAACCAACACCCCGGTCGTCATTACCCTGGGTTGCCGGCTCAATACCTTTGAATCGGAAGTGATCCGTGACGGCGCCCGCGCCGCCGGGCTTACCGGCGCGGTGATCATCAACACCTGCGCCGTCACCGCCGAGGCCGAACGCCAGGCGCGCCAAACCATTCGCCGCGTCAGGCGGGAAAGGCCCGCCGCCCGCATCATCGTCACCGGCTGCGCCGCCCAACTGAACCCGGACGCCTTCGCCGCCATGGAAGAAGTGGACCGGGTGGTGGGCAACGCGGAAAAGCTGGACGCCCATAGCCTGGCCGGCGATGCGCCTGCCGCGGAAAGCCCGGCCAGCGGCGCCTCGGTACAGGTATCGGACATCATGGCCGGCCGGAGCTTTGCCGGCCAGAGCTTTACCAGCAAGACCGCGCCGCCGCCCCTGATCGGCGGCATGGAAGGGCGTACCCGCGCCTTCGTCCAGGTACAGCAGGGCTGCGATCACCGCTGCACCTTCTGCGTCATCCCCTTTGCCCGCGGCCCCAACCGCAGCCTGCCCGCCGAACACATCGTCCGCCAAGTGCGTCAATTGACCGCCACCGGCCATGGGGAAGTGGTGCTGACCGGCGTTGACGTCTCGTCCTATGGCCAGGACCTGCCCCGGCCCCGCACCCTGGGAGAACTCGCCGGAGAAATTCTGCATGGGGCGGCGGAACTCCGCCGCCTTCGCCTGACCTCCCTGGACCCGGGACGCCGGGACGAGGCGATGTTTCGGCTGCTGGCGGATGAACCCCGCTTCATGCCCCACCTGCACCTGAGCCTGCAGGCGGTCAGCGACATGGTGCTGAAGCGCATGAAGCGCCGCCACACCCGCGCCGATGCTTTCGACTATGTGGAAGAGGCGCGCCGCGCCCGACCCGGCGTTGTCTTCGGCGCCGACCTGATCGCCGGCTTCCCGACGGAAACGGACGCCATGTTCGAAGAAACCCTGTCGGCGGTGGCGGAAATGGGACTTACCTACCTGCATGTTTTCCCTTATTCGCCCCGGCCGGGAACGCCGGCGGCGGCCATGCCCCAGGTGCCGGCGGAGGTGCGCCGCGAGCGGGCGGCCAGGCTGCGCCAGGCCGGCGATGCGGCCCTGGCCCGTTTCCTGCGAAGCCGGGTCGGTTCAACCACCGAAGTCCTGGTGGAAAAGGACAACAGCGGCCACTGCCCCCACTACGCACCCGTGGACCTGGACTTTGGCGCGCCGGCGGGGGCCATCGTGCCCATTCGCGTTACCGGCGCCAACGGCCAACGCCTGAGCGGAAGCGCCACGACATGAGCGGAAGCACCGCCGCATGAGCGAAGGAAAAACAGGTGGCTGGCTGGCCCGGCTGAAGGGCGGCCTCAGCCGGTCTTCGGAAAAGCTGAAAGCCGGCACCGTCGGCCTGTTCACCAAGCGCCGGCTGGATGACGCGGCCCTGGAAGACCTGGAGGAATTGCTGATCGGCGCCGACATGGGCATCGCCACGGCGGCCAAGGTGGTGAAGGGCCTGGCCCGTACCCGGTTCGACCAGGAAGTGACGGACGAGGAACTGCGTGCCGCCCTGGCCGATGAGATCATCCCCATCCTGGAGCCGGTCGCCAGGCCTATTTTCATCGACTCCAGCCGCAAGCCCCACGTGATCCTGATGGCCGGGGTCAACGGCAGCGGCAAGACCACCACCATCGGCAAGCTGGCCAACCAGTTTCACGGCCAGGGCCTTTCGGTGATGCTGGCCGCCGGCGACACCTTCCGCGCCGCCGCCATCGAGCAATTGCAGGTGTGGGGAGAGCGCACCGGGTCAACCGTGTTCGCCGGCGCGGCGGGCGGCGACCCGGCGGGGCTGGTCTATGACGCCCTTTCCCGGGCAAGGGACCAGGGCGTTGACGTGCTGATGATCGATACGGCGGGAAGGCTTCAGAACAAGACGGCGCTGATGGACGAGTTGAAGAAGATCATCCGCGTCGTGCGCAAGCTGGACGACACGGCGCCCCACGACTGCCTTTTGGTGATGGACGCCACCGTCGGCCAGAACGCCCACAGCCAGGTGGAGACGTTCAGGGAACTGGCGGGGATCAGCGGCCTGGTGCTGACCAAGCTGGACGGTTCCGCCCGCGGCGGCGTGGTGGTGGCGCTGGCGGAAAAGTTCGGCCTGCCTATCCACGCCGTCGGCGTCGGCGAGGGGGCCGATGACCTTCAGCCCTTTTCCGCCCGGGATTTTGCCCGCTTCC
>JAJRSS010000297.1 GCA_024278615.1 Alphaproteobacteria bacterium | reverse complement strand
GATATCCAGTTCCGCCCCGGCCTGGGCGAGGGCCCGGACGATGGCCGAGTTTACCGCCGGCCCCTCGACGTCCCAGATGCCGAAACTGTCGCCGACGCCGCACATTTCGAAGCTGACGACGCCCAGGACCTTATCTTTTTCAAGTTTCGCCCCGTGGGCGCGGGCAAGACCCGCACTATGAGCAGCGGCGCCCAGAAGCCCCGATTCCTCGTCATCGGAGAACACGACGCGGGCGGTAATGTTGTTGAGCGGCCTACCGTCCGCCAGCAGGCGGTAGGCCTTGATGGCGGCGGCGACGCAGGACGCATTGTCGTTGGCCCCGGGGCTGTTCGTCACCCGGTCGTAGTGGGCGAAGATGATCAGCAGGTTCCGGCCCCGCCCGTAGCGCGCAATCAGGTTTGTTCCCTGCCCGGACCCTGTATTTTCAGGTCCTTTACCGTAGAGTTCGGCGGCATAAGCGATTTCACTAGCCTCCAGGGCGCGGGCGACCAGATTCCTGCGATCCTGATTGCTCTTTCCCGACAGCACTTCCACCAGCCGTAGGGCCGTGGGCTGTTGCAGGTAGTGGTCAAACCCCGGACCTTCCACCACCGCCGGGTCATCGCAGGCCGCTAACCAAGGCAGCGCCGCCAGCAGCATCGGGGCAAAAACCCGGCTCATTACCCCTCTCCGCCCTCGGCCGTGCGTCTGGGCCGGGGCACTAATTCGCCGGCGCAATTAGGACATATATAGTCCATGGCCGCCGTGCATAACGCGCAGAAGGTGCACTCAAGGGAGCAGATATAGGCCTCGCCATCCGCTTCCAGTCCAGCCTCGCACTTTTCACATTTTTCTTTCATTAACTATGTCATAAACATTTATTCTAATCTAAATCCTAAAATACTTTCCGGCCGTTCAATCGCGAATGAGGCGCACCTCGACACCAATATCCAGTTCCGTCCATACCCGATCGGCGGTCAAGACCGGCAGTTCCAGATGCCGGGCTAACGCCAAGCAGGCCCGGTCGCCCAGGGACAGGCCCAGGTGTCGGGTGGTTTCCCTTAGAGTTCCCACAACCAAGGCCAAATCCCGGTCGAACGGATGGGTTTCGATTTCCAAGGTCTCCAAGGTGCGGCGGGCGCTGGAAGCTGCGAAGCCCTTGTTAATCAGGGCCGATACCACCTCTGCCAGATTTACCGTCGACATCACGATTGCTGACAACTTGGCCGCAACCAGTTTGTTGCCTGGCTCGTTCTCCAACATGGCCAGGATGGCCGAGGCATCGGCGACGTGAGTCGTCATCCGGTGGCCTTCTTGGTCCGCGGCCTGGCCTTCTTGGTCTTCGCCTTGGCTTTCCTTGCCTGGAACGCAGCAGCTTCCGCCTCTTCTTTTTCTACCTCCCGGCGGCGCTCCTGCAACAATTCATCAACCAGGCTTACCCCTTCCGGAACGATTTTGCGCACCAGTTCCTGCGCCTCGCGGATGGCCTGGGCGCGGGTGTACAGCCACACTTGGCTGTCCTCGAGCCGCATGAGGACTTCGTCGCCTTGCTTCAGCCCCAAGGCCCGGCGCAGGTCCGCCGGAACCACGATGCGCCCTCCCGGAGCCAGCTTGGTCCTAAATGTCTCCATCTGCCATTTTCCACTAATTTAGCCATATTATTTATAATATGTCATATATCTGAAAATATGGCAAAAATATTTCTACCCGGTCTCCTCGAACAGTTCCCGGCCGATCAGCCAGCGGCGGATTTCCGAGGTCCCGGCGCCAATCTCATACAGCTTGGCGTCGCGCAGCAGGCGGCCCGTGGGGGCATCGTTCATGTATCCGGTTCCGCCCAGGCATTGTATGGCCTCCAGCGCCATCCAGGTGGCCTTCTCGGACGCATACAGAATGGCCCCGGCGGCTTCCTTGCGGGCGGTCCGGCCGGCGTCGCAGGCCTTGGCGACGGCGTACACATAAGCCCGGCAGGCGTTCATGGTGGTGTACATGTCGGCCAGCTTGCCCTGCATGAGCTGGAAAGCGCCGATCGGCTGGCCGAACTGCTGGCGGTCGTGCAGGTAGGGCACCACCGCGTCCATGCAGGCCTGCATGATGCCCAGGGGACCGGCGGCGAGCACGGTGCGCTCGTAATCCAGGCCGCTCATCAGCACCTTGACGCCCCGGTCCAGGCCGCCCAGCACATTTTCCACCGGCACCTCGCAGTCCTGGAACACCAGCTCGCAGGTGTTGGAGCCCCGCATGCCCAGCTTGTCCAGCTTGCGGGCGGTCGAGAAACCCTTGAAACCCCGCTCGACGATGAAGGCAGTGATGCCCCGGGACCCGGCCTCGGGGTCGGTCTTGGCATAGACCACCAGGGTATGGGCGTCGGGGCCGTTGGTGATCCACATTTTGGCGCCGTTGAGGATATAGCGGTCACCTTTCTTTACCGCCCTCAGCGTCATGCTCACCACGTCGGAACCGGCACCGGCCTCGCTCATCGCCAGGGCGCCCACATGTTCGCCCCGGATCAGGGACGGCAGGTATTTCTCCTGCTGCTCCCGGTTGCCGTTGCGGAAGATCTGGTTGACGCAGAGGTTGGAATGGGCCCCGTAGCTGAGGCCAACAGAAGCCGAGGCGCGGCTGATTTCCTCCATCGCCACCACGTGTTCCAGGTAGCCCATGGCGGCGCCGCCCAGGTCTTCGGAAACGGTGATGCCCAATACCCCCAGGCCGCCCATCTTGGCCCACAGGTCGGCGGGAAAGGCATTGTCCTTGTCGATGTCCGCCGCCCGGGGGGCGATTTCATCGGCGGCGAAGGCGCTGACCGAAGCGCGCAGCAGGTCGGCGGTTTCCCCCAGGCCGAAGTCCAGGCCAGGGAACTGGTTGGGAATCATCATCATCGTCACCGTAGAAACCCATGAATATACGTCTCTCAACCTTCGGGTCTCAACCTTCGAGACGGGCCCAAAGGTCCTCCTCGGTATGAGGAATTTTCTCGGCTTCACACTGAAGAGCAAGCCGGGCGGGCGTTTCGGAACGCAAGGTCAAGACATATGCGCAAGGCTTTCCCGTTGACATTACACCGGACCATTCAGGAGTAAAGCCTTATAGAACCACACATAATACTTTACGTTTACGTAAACGTCAAGATAGCCACCACGATTAAGCCGCGGGCTCCGGCGGCCTGCAGGGCGAAGAAGAAGAGAACGACAGCCGCCGGCAAGGCAAGGTAAAGCCTGAACAGGAAGGGTGATCCGCCCCAGGGCGGCATTGACTGCCGCCGAGCACGAGGCGCAGGCGCAACGGGGCGCCCGCGGCAAAGAACCAACTCGTGGATGGGCCGGTCTTCATTTCCATTGCTTTCACCGCCATAACGCCATAAGGGGCATGGTTGGGCGCCCCGGCGGAAAGGCCGGTCAGGCCCGGGCAAGAATGGGAAGGAAAATCGAGAAGTGCTGGCACAGATCTTCACCATCATCGCTCCGGTGTTCGTGTGCGCCATGGCCGGCTTCTTCTGGGTC
>JAJRSS010000296.1 GCA_024278615.1 Alphaproteobacteria bacterium | reverse complement strand
GATACATCTGATTCCGGATCGACGCTGACCGCCATTCCGATGATAAAATCATCTCCGGTTTTTTTGCGAATGCGTTCAATGATCGCGGACGAAAACCGCACCCGGTTTTCCAGGCAGCCGCCCCATCGGTCGTCGCGACGATTGTTGAAGGCAGTCCAGAACTGATCGATCAGGGCGTTGTAGGCGCCGAACAATTCCACCCCGTCGAAACCCGATGCCTGACAGCGTACCGCCGCCTGGACGAAGGCCTCGATGATCTCCTCGATCTCGTTCTCGGTCATCGCATGGCTGCCCATGGCGTCGTGATAAGACGGGAGGCCGGAAGGGGAAAAATACGGCTGAAAGGAGTTGTCCCAATCGCCATGCTGTCCAACATGATAGAGTTGCTGGATCATGACCACGCCGTGTTCATGGCAGGCGTCGGTAATTTTCCGAAAATGCGGAATGACGCCGTCGTCCATAGTACGGAAATTACCGCGGGTCAGAACCGCCGTCGGATGAACGGGCATCGGCTCGACGACAAACATAGCCGCACCGCCAATCGCCCGCTCCCGGTAGTATTCGAGATGGCGCTCAGCCGGCAATCCTTCCACCGACATGTTGACTGTGTGAGCGCCGAAAACAAGCCTGTTCTTGAGGCGCTTGTGGCGCAAATCGATCGGCGAAAAAAGATTGGGAAAGTTCTGGGTCACGGGAAGGGGTGCCTGATTATTTGGGTTGTGAATTATTCTAGCGGAGCGCCGCCCTGTTCCTCGCGCTTGGCGACGAAGGCTTGCAGCGCTTCGCCGATGGCCGGATCGAGGGTTGGTTCCTGATACTCCGACAAGGCTCTCTTGTAGATTTGATGGGCCCGTTGGGTGGCGTCCATGGCCCCGTCTTCGACCCATTGACCATAGTTCTTGGTGCTCGAAATCAAGGGGGCGTAAAATGCCCGTTCAAAGTTGTTGATCGTGTTTTCGGTATCGAAGTAGTGCCCGCCGGGACCGACACTGACTACTTCATCGTAGGAAAGCGTCTCGTCATTGATCTCGGTCGGCTCAAGATACATTGCCATCATTTGCAGAATCTCGATATCCAGGACGAACTTCTCGAAGGACGAACAAAGGCCCCCTTCGAGCCAGCCGGCGGCGTGCATGACGATGTTGGTGCCGGAGAGCACGGAGGCCCACAACTGGCCCTGGGATTCGTATGCCGCCTGGGCGTCGGGCAAATTCGATGTGGTAAAATTCGACGCCCGGTACGGCAGGCCATAGTGGCGGGCAATCTGAGCGCCGATTTGAAGGCCTTTGTTCGCCTCGGGAGAACCATAACCGGGAGAACCGGTTTTCATATCGACGTTGACCGTCTTTGCACCGGTCGCCACCGGAGCGCCGGGCCGCACCAATTGGGTCAACACCAAGCCGGCCAGCATCTCGGCATTGGACAGCGAAATCGCCCCGGCCAGGGTTACCGGCATGGTCGCCCCGGCAAGGGAAAAAGGCGATATCAGGGCCAGTTGATTGTATCGGGCAAGTTCCATCAGCCCGTTAGCCATGGGGGTATCGTATTGCAGGGGCGAGTTTGTATTGATGATCGCGAAGGTCGAGGGCTGGGTCTTGAGATCGTCCCGTTCTATGCCGTTGGCGATGGCTATCATGTCGAAGACATCGTGCATTCTCTGACGGCTGTGGCAAAAAACGTAAGGCACCTTGTCGGACAGTTGCAGGGATTTCAGGGTTGAGTAGAGATGCCGCACCTCGACCGGCACATCCACCGGCTCCACCGGTGAGCCGGATATCATGTGAATGATATTGAAGAACTGGCCCAAGCGGACGAAATTGGAGAAATCCTCCAGAGTCCCCTGCCGCCGTCCCTTTTCAAGGTCCGAACAGTTCGGTGGGCCAAGGACGGTGGTAAACGTAAGGTAGTCGCCGCCGACGGTAACGGCGCGGTCCTTGTTTCGGGGCGTCACCTCGAATTGACCCGGCGCGCTGGCCAGGGCATGTTCGACGATTTCGCGCCCGATACGCACATTCGCTCCGTCTTCGCCGATCAGGCAACCGGCCCTGGCGAATACCTTGACCACCTCCGGAGCGCGAAAGGTGACCCCCGTTTCCTCGAGGATTCTCAAGGAATTCTCGTGAATGGTGGCGATCCCCTCGGCCGAAACAATATCGATGCAGGGATACTGATACCGGGGTTGCCCCCACGGCAACTGTGCTATCGACGCGCCACGTTTGCGCCCCGCCCGCCGCCGGGGCCGTTCGGAATTTTGTGGCATGTTGATCGAACCCTATTCTTCAGCAGGGAAGAACCGCCAACCCGGAAAGCATGACCTTGATTTGGATTCGGGCGGGCAGTCAACCTAATTCGTATCCGCCGCCAATGGCTTCCGTTGACCGCCCAAGCCTACCCGCCCAGATAGTCGGTCAGTTGCGGAATGTCCCGGCTGTCGAACAGGGCGTCCGTTTCCTTGACCGCGAGGATTTGGCCACCATCGACGAAGGCCGTATGGCGGGCCCCGTGGCGGGCGTCTCCCGGCTGGTGGGTGACCATCAGCACCGTCATCGCTTTTTCCCGGGCCTTTTCCCGGTGAAGCTCGCCCACCAGATCCAGCATCTCCCGGCGCAGGGCTGGTCCCAGGGCGGCAAAGGGCTCGTCCAGCAACAAAACGGGCTTGTCGCGCACCAGAACACGGGCCAAGGCGGCACGTTGGCGTTCGCCGCCGGAAAGCTGTCCGGGCAGTCGTTTTTCCTTGCCCCCCAGGCCGACGCGGGCGAGCGCCCCGGCAACCTGTTCCCGGTCCGCCCGGGTCAGTTTCAGGCTTGGTGAAATCCCCAGGGCGACATTGGTTTCAATGTCCAGGTGGGCGAACAGGTTGCCCTCCTGGAAGACCATGGTCACCGGCCTGACTGCCGGGGGCTCGTCCGTCATGTTCCGGCCGTTGAATTTGATCCGGCCCGATACCGGCGGCTCGAACCCAGCGATCAGGTTGAGTAGCGTCGTTTTGCCCGAACCGCTGGGGCCGATGACGGCCAGGAAATCCCCCGGCTCGATGGCCAGGTCGAAGGTCATTTCCATGTTTTCACGAGTGTCATGGTAAATGAAGCGGACAGCGGAAAGTTCGATGGAAAATTCTGCGGCAATGTCGCTCATCGGCGGCTCCCGGTTTTGGCCGCCCAGCGTTCGGCGGTGGCCAGCAGCGCCAGGCACAGCAATACCAGCAGGAACGCCAGGCCGGCGGCGTCCATGGTCCGGTAACTGCCCATGCGTTGCAGGATCAGCAGGGGCAAGGTGATCAGGTCTTGGGATCCGAACAGGGCGATGGCCCCCAGGTCGCACAGGGACAACGCCATGGCGAAGGCGAAGGCCATGGCGAAACCGGGGCGCAGTACCGGCCAGTCGGCCAACCGCCAGCGGTTCCAGCCGGCAAGGCCCAAGCTGGCGCACAGCCGATCATGGGCGGCGGCGGCGTTGGCGTGGGCGGGGCCTAAGATGCGAAGCGCGTAGGGCAGGGCCATCAACCCATTGACCGCCACCACCACCGTTGCCGGGGCCAAGGTATAATCGACGGCGAAGCCACCGTCCAAACCGCGCAGCAACATGAACCACCCGGCGCCCAGCACGATGGGCGGCATGACCAAAATGAGGCTGCCGCCCGTATCGCAGGCGGCGGCAAAACCGGACCACAGCCTGCTGCCCGCCTGCCTGGCCCGGTAGGCGGCGCTCAGCATGGGCCAGGCCAGCGCCAGACAGAGAACCGCCGAACCGCCGCCGATGGCCAAGCTGGTGAGGATGGCCCGCCAGACCACCGCCTCGCCCAGCAGCCGCCCGAAGGGCGCCGACAGGGCGGCAAGGGCTAGCGCCATCAGGGGAAGGGCGATGTAAAGGGCCGCCGCCGCGATCGCCACGCCGTCGCCCAGGCGGCCCCAAGGTGCGGCGCGGTCGGGGCGCGCGAAGGCGCGGGCCAGTCCCGGTTCGGCCATCATGGGCAGGCTCAGGCGCAGGCCGGCGGCGATCAGGCCGCCGGTCAAGGCCAACTGGATCAGCGCCAGGACCACCGCCCGGCCGGGGTCGAAATCAAAACGCAGGGCCTGATAGATGGCGACTTCGATGGTTGTCGCGGCGGGGCCGCCACCCAGGGTCAGAACGACGGTGAAACTGGCGATGCACAGCATCAGGACCAGCCCGGCGACCCCCGGCAGGCAGGCCCGCAACGCCGGCCATTCGATGACGCGGAAGATGGTTGCCGGCGTCAGGCCCAACTGGTTGGCCAGCCGCCAAGTCTCGCCGGGGATGCGCTCAAGGTGAAAGACCATCAGCCGGGCCGCCAGGGGCAGGTTGAAAAAGACGTGGGCCAGCAGGATTCCGCTAAGGCCGTAGATGCCGGGCGGGCCGCCGGAGAAACCCAGCAGGTTCAACCCACCGGCCAGCCAACCATGGCGGCCCCACACCTCGACGATACCCAGCACCACCACCAGGGCCGGCAGGGCCAAAGGCAGGGCAAACAGGCGCAGCAATATTCCGCGTCCGGGAAAGTCCGGCCGCCGGACAATTGCCCGGGCCACCGGGATGGCCAAGCCGACGGAAAGCGCCGCCGAAAGGCCGGCCTGCCACAGGGTGAAACGGACCACCCGCCACAGGTAGGCATCCGCCCACCAAGCCCGGTCACCGGCGCCTTCACCCGGCGTGGTTGCCGCGGTGACGGCCAGCGCGCCAAGCGCCGCCGCCATGACGGCGGTCACGCCGGCCAGCGCCACGCCGCCGGCCAGCAGGACAGGGCAGTCAAGTTTGGCGGGTTTCAATTATCGGCTCATCACGTCGAGCCATTCGTCGATCCAAGCCCGGCGGTTGGCGGCCACTTCCTCCGGCGTGTAAAGGAAGGTCTTCGAGGGCTTTACCAGGCGTCCGAATTCAGCCGGCAGGGGTTTGGAAAGGCGGCCGGCGGGGAACATCCAGTTTTTGGTCGGAATGTGGTCCTGGAAACCGGGACCGGTCATGAATTCAAGAAAGCGCCGGGCCAAGGCTTGATTTTTTGATGCCTTCAACATGCCGGCAACTTCGACTTGCAGGTAATGCCCTTCGCTGAAGGCCGCCGCGGCATACTTTTCGGATTTCTCGGCGATCCGGTGATAGGCCGGCGAGGTGGTGTAGCTGAGCACCATTTCCGCTTCGCCCTTGGTGAACAGACCGTAGGCCTCGCTCCATCCGGGGGTGACGGTCAGGATGCGGGGCTTCAGCCGGGCCCAGGCGTCAGCCGCCCTGTCGCCGTAAACGGACTTCATCCACAACAGGAAGCCCAGGCCGGGGGTGGAAGTGCGGGGGTCCTGAAGGACGATCTTTTGCCCGGAATCGCCTTCCACCAGGGCCTTCAGGCTGGCCGGTGGCTCGGCCACCGCCTGGCGGTTGTAAATGACCGCGAAATGGGCAAAGTCGTAGGGAATGAAAACATCGTCGTTCCAGGGGACGGGCAGGGTGATGGCCGCGGTATCCGCGCCGTGTTCCTGGAACAGGCCGGTTGCCTTGGCTTCCGCCACCAGATTGGTATCCAGCCCCAGAACCAGGTCGGCCCTGGCCGATGCCCCTTCGATCTTCAGGCGGTTGAGGATGGCGACACCATCCTGAATACCCACCCAGTTGAGAGTGCAGCCGCATTCGGCTTCGAAGGATTTCTTCACCGCCGGACCCGGCCCCCAATCGGCGATGAAACTTTCATAGGTGTAGATGGTCAGGGTTTCGGTGGCCTTGGCCGGGCCAAGCGCCAGCAGAAACAGTGAAACGAAAGCGATTAGAATGCGCATCGGCGCCTCCTCAAGGATTTCAAAAAGGGTGAAGGGGCCGATGGAATGCGGACTCCTGCTCCCTCCGCCGGCATTACCCGGATCAGGTTCATTGGGTTGGCGGGACCACCGGCCGGTGGAAGGCGCCTCTCAGCCATTTCTGGCACCCCATAGAGTGGACATAAGGATACGCCCTGATGGAACGCGGCGCAAAGGAAATACCACCGGCGGGCTGGACGGTATTGCCTCTCCGGGCCTAGGCTCCGGCCATGACGCGTTTCTGCATCCTGCTAGGCGGAAGCCTTCATCCCGGCGAAAGGGTCCGCCGTCAGGTGGCGGGCAGCCGCGTAATCGCCGCCGATGGCGGCATACGGCATGCGCACGTGCTGGGACTCGAGGTGGAATTGTGGGTCGGCGATTTCGATTCGACGGACCAGAGCCTGATGGAGCGTCATTCCGGGGTGGCACGCCAGACCCACCCGACAGCCAAGAACAGGACCGATGGCGAGTTGGCCGTCGACGAAGCGTTAAAACGGGGCGCCAGCCAGGTTGTGCTGGTCGGTGGGCTGGGCGGCCAGACCGACCATGCCTTGGCCCATGTCATGCTGGGGCTTGATCTGGAAAAGCGGGGCGTCGGGGTGACCTTGACCAGCGGTAAAGAAGAAGCCTATCCCCTGCTGCCCGGCGTGCGGCGGTTGGATGTACCGCCGGCCAGCCGCATGAGCGTTATCGCCCTGGACGACCTGGTGGGGCTGTCTCTTGCCGGCGTGAAATGGCCACTACGGGATCAGACGGTCAAGCTGGGCAGCAGCCTGACCATGTCCAATGCCGTCATCGGCCCGGTGCGAATCGAACTTGGCGGCGGGTACGGCGTCATCGTTGTCTATCCCGGTTGAGAGGTATCCAAGGCGGATCCATGCCCCGATTTATGGCTAGTTAAATATATAGGCCCCTTCGTCCTCAACATATTTTTCCTGGTGTGCACGGGACGGGGCGAAAAATTCACTTCTATCTCCTCCCAGACCTATGAAAGGGTCCTGCGCCGGGTGACCCGGGCCGCCCATGACGAACGAGGATCGATCATCCGCGCCAAGTGCGCGCCCCATTTCAAGCGCATGGCGCTGGAACTGGACCCCGTCTGGCCGGTCACCGCGGCCCATGGCTACGAAGCCGGCGGGTGCTTGGCGGGGACCCGTTATCTCCGCGTAACACCGGAAGGAAACGTAACCGCCTGTCCCTATATGGAAGAAACCATCGGCAGTCTCCGCGAAACGGACGTAGTGACCTTGTGGCGGGACGTACCGGGATTCCAGCGCTTGCGCCAACCCAGCCTCGAAGGCCGTTGCGGCGCCTGCGAGTACACCAAGCTTTGCGGCGGCTGCCGGGCGCGGCCCCTGGCCCGTGACGGAAACCTGATGGGAGAGGATTTTGTTTGCACCTACCAGCCGCGCGGCGGCGCGGTCATCGAACCCTTGCCGGAAAAAGGACCGGACAGCGAGGTAGGACTGGTGTGGACGGCGGAAGCCGAATCCTGGCTCCAGCGTATTCCATCTTTCGTCCGGCGCTTCGTGCGCCGGCGGGCCGAGGACAAGGTGCGCGCCCAAGGAGATACCGTGGTCACGGGGGAGATTATCGGGGCCTTGGCCCGCGAGCGTTTCAAGGGACGGGGTAGCGGCAAACGGTACCGGCGCGGCGCCGCCGACGAAAACCGCGAGGAGACTCGGTGATGAGTAGGTTTGGGCGATGAATATGGACGTAGCCGTTATCGGCGGCGGCATATCCGGCCTCGCCACCGCCTACAACTTGAAAAGCAGGGGCCGCAGCGTCGTCGTATTGGAGCGGCAAGCCCATCCGGGCGGCAACGCTTTCTCCCAGCGCATGGGTGGATTCCTCATGGAACACGGGCCCAGCACGGTGAATGCGGCCGCCGCCATTGCCGTTGAAACATCCCGGGCCCTGGGGCTGGACGATCAGCGATGCGACCTGGGTGAAGGTGTACGGCGGCGGTATATGGTCGCGGAAGGAAGGCTTGCCGGCATTTCAACCGGCCCCCTTGGGTTCCTGGTGTCCGGATATCTTTCACCCCTGGCCCGTTTGCGCATGTTGGCCGAATTCGCCTTTCCCCACCAGCTTGGCGGCGAGGAGGAGACCGCGCTGGCGTTCTGTTCCCGCCGTTTCGGCCGCGAATTCGCCGAACGTGTCATGGACCCCCTGGTCGCCGGAATCTATGCCGGACGGGCGTCGGAACTTTCGGTCCTGCCCGGGGCCCTGACCCGCCGCCTCGGCGGGTCGGTACGGACCAGCATCGCTGTCCGTTGCGTCCGGCGGGAAGCGGATGGGGTCCGCATCGATGCGGGAAAAGATGGGGTGTTTGGCGCCAGAGCCGTGGTCATGGCGACCCAGCCTCACGTCGCGGCGCAATTGCTGAACGGCCTTAATGACACGGCGGCGGCGGGCGAAATCGAAGCCCCACCGCTGGCGGTGGTGTTCGTGGGCTTCAAGCGCAACCAAGTGGACCATCCCCTCGACGGTCTCGGGTTTCTTACCGCCGAGGTCGAGGGCCGCAAAATCAACGGCGCCCAGTTCAGTTCCACCATGTTTCCGGGAAGGGCGCCGGAAGGGTACGTGTCCGTATCCGGTTACTTCGGCGGTGCCCGGGCACCGGACTTGGCGCGGCTTGCCGATGAAGACCTGATCCAACTGGCTAAAAATGAATTCTCCGACCTGATCGGCGCCCGTGGACAGCCAGTGGTCGCCAGAGTGAGGCATTGGCCGGTAGGCCCACCCCAGTACGGCATCCGCCATGTAGAGCGAACGGCCTGCCTGCGGGACACGCCCCTTCGCCAGCCCGGCTTGTTCCTGACCGGCAATTACTTCGACGGTCCCTCTGTTAGCGCCTGCCTCGGCATGGCGGGGGAAACGGCTATCGCTGTTGACAGGTACGTTGCAGGGTGTCGAGAATTGCCGGAAAAAGTCAGCTTGGCGGTCGGCTAACAAAAACAGAGGCAAGAAGGCAAGCTCGAATCGCCGCTGGAAGAACTTTTGAATGGTGTGATGCTGCGGACTACCGGTCGGTCAACGGGAAAGGATAAAGACCAGGCTGGTTCCCCCGATCCTATCCCGAGGTGAGTTCGCTGGCGGCCTCTTCCGGCAACGGGAACCAGCGCAGGGCTTCGGCCTCCTCACCGAGCGCCCGCGTCGTCTTCACCGATACGTCGGTGTCCGCATGATCCAGAATGTCGCGGGCGGCGGCCAAATGCTCGTCGAGGATCTCCTCGGGCGCCGTCGCCGGTGTCTCCTTCGCGGCCTTGCCGGTGCCTGCGATATCCAGGTCGGTTAGTGACAGGGGTTCTCTGGTGGCCGCTCCGGCGTGCCGCCAGATACCGGTATCGGGATCGAAGGTGTATTCGGGCAGCAGTTTCCAGCCGTACGTGGCGACCAAATCGACGGCCTCTATGATGTACCTGACGACCCGCTCGGAGAAAAAATAGTTGAAGCCGAGCCGCACCCAGCCCGGCTTGATGCCGTTGCAGCCGCCGGCGATGCTGGCCTCGAAGGCGCGCGACTGGTCCAGGTCAATGTGCAGCAGCCGGTGTCCGTAGGGACCAGCGCACGAACAGCCGCCACGGGCCTGGATGCCGAACAGGTCGTTGAGCTGCGCTACCACGAAATCGTGATGCAGATTACGCTTGCCGTGGCGGACGACGAACGAAACGATGCCGAGGTGCGGCAGGTCAGGATTGCCGAGAATGTGAATGTTGGGATTGATGCGCCAAGCGTCGATGGCCATGCGCACGAACCGTTCCTCGCGTTCCACGATACACTTGGCGCCGACGGTGTCCTTCAGATGGAAAACGAGGCCGGCGCGGATGCTTTCGACGATGGCCGGGGTGCCGCCCTCCTCGCGGTGTTCGCGGTCGGTGATATACAGGTGCTCGATGGGGTTGACGTAGCTGACGGTGCCGCCACCGGGTCGCGCCGGCACCACGTTCTCCATCAATTGCTTGTGGACGACCAGGACACCCGGCGAGCCGGGACCGCCGACGAACTTGTGCGGCGACAGGAACAAAGCATCCATCGGCGTCGCGGGTGGTTTGCCGCCGCCGCCGTGGCCACCGGTGACATCGATGCTCAGGTAGGGCGCGGCGGCGGCGTAATCCCAGAAGGCAAGGGCGCCGTGGCGGTGCAGTAACTCCGAAATGCCGGGCGTGTCGGAAATGATGCCGGTGACGTTGGACGCCGCCGAGAAGCTGCCAATGACCAACGGCCGGTCCCGGTACGCGATCAGTTGCGCCTCCAATTGGCGCAAGTCGATACGGCCATCGGCGTCCTCGTCGATGGCGATAACGTCGGCGATGGTCTCGCGCCAGGGCAGTTCGTTGGAATGGTGCTCGTAGGGACCGATGAAAACGACCGGGCGCTGGTCAGCGGGAATGTGACCGGCTAAGCCATATTTGGCGTCGAGGTTCGCCGGAATACGGATGTTGAGGATGTCTATCAGCCGGTTGATGGCGCCGGTGGCGCCGGAGCCGCAGAAGATGATGGCGTAATCGTCGTTGGCGCCAATGGAACGCCGGATCATGGCCCGCGCCTGTTCGCGGTAATGGGTGGTCTGCCATCCGGTCAGCGAGGTTTCGGTGTGGGTGTTGGCGTAATAGGGCAGGACGTGTTCGCGCAGGAAATCCTCGATGAAATCCAGTGACCGGCCGGACGCCGTGTAGTCCGCGTAGGTCAGGCGCCGCGCCCCGTAGGGACCCGGAATCATCCTGTCGTCGCCGATCACAGAGGCCCGTATGCGGGCCAGGAGGGCTTCGTTCATCACCGGAATTTCCTCTTCGTCTGGGCCGGGCCCGGAATTCTATCAACCGACATTTCCCAAGTATTCCCGAAGTCTGATGCCACGGTAACCAAATCGGTCCTTCCATGGAAGGCAGGATGGTTTTCTCGGCTTCTGGCCATGCTACGCCGGACCACGCCGTTGGCAGGATCCAGGCGTGAAGGCGAGACGGCGATGAGCAGGCGAAGGCCGCCGATCAGGGGAAAGCCGTGATCTTATCGCCAAATATGACCCCGCCCAGATAGCCGAGGCGCAGGAGCTGGCGCGGTAAGGGGCGGTGAAGCGCAATTAGACCGGGTATTTAGCTGCCGCCGGGCGGTGACGAGGTGGAACCGGATTTGGGTCCACCCACGGCCGGCGTGCCTGCTTCGGTGTCTGGGCTAATCAGGTTGATGCGGCTGCCAATTTGCGAAACACCGCCACTCCCTAAATGTTTGCAGTGGCCTTCGATGAATGCGCCGGTTTCGATAGTCAGGCTTTCGTGAAGGATATCGCCGGTCACATGGGCGGATTTCGCCAGATAGACGGCTTTGGCATTCACCTGACCGGTCACCTTGCCGTGGATACGGACGGTTTCACAATTGATTTCACCCTTGGTGTGGGCCGCTTCGCCGACCAGGAGGACCTTGACGTTTAAGTCGCCATCAATGAATCCGTCGATGTGGACTTCGCCATCGCTGCTCAGACTACCCACAAACCTAAGGTTACTGCTGATGATGGAGGGTACGCCAGCCTTGGATGGGGCCGCCGGAGGCGTTGACGGAGTGCTATTCGTTGCCGCGGTCTTGCTTTTGTTGCTGTCATTGGAAAACATGGCGTCCTGCCTTGACAAGTTTCAGTGGGTTTTTTCTCTTGCCATTGAATACTACCTGATAATGCGGATGAAATCTCGTATCAGGGTCGACACAAGACAATACGGGCCGGATCATTTCCTCATTGAGCAAGGTTGCCGCCCATGACTCCCGACTTCGGTACCTATCGCCCCGTCCACTACCAATTTCTCTTCCGTTCCCGCGATACGGGGCGCCCGTGTCCGGTGGGCGTTACGGCAAAGAAGTGTGTGGACCCGATATCACAACGTTTGTAATTCGCGTGAAAGCGTGCAGAAAGGTTCCTAAAATGTTCTGGTAAGGAGAGGCAAAGGCAATGGATGGAAAAAATGGACGTATCCAGCCTTATTGGCCGTTTATTGTGTCAGCTTGGGTTTCATAGCTTCCGGGTCATTGACGCGACGTTCGGATTTGGTGACGCGGGCGGCGTCGAGAAGGTCGAATGCCGCCGCTGTGGCGTGATCATGTCCCGGAAAGCATGACCTGCAAGGATGAGGTAGTCTTCCGGTCAAGAGTTTGCGGGCATCCCCGGATACCTATAATAGAGTAAAAACGCACCTCAATAGCCACTTGGTGGTCACTCAACAACGCCAAGGCTCCGGGTCGGACCCTGTTTTTATTGGTGCCGGCACCAGGATTTGAACCCGGGACCCCCTGATTACAAATCAGGTGCTCTACCAACTGAGCTATGCCGGCGGAAGCTGCCGGGAAAGTACGCCCCACCCATCCAGGATGCAAGGCGGGGCCAGTTCCGGATGACCTTGGTTGTTGCGATCAGGTTTGGCGGGTGGCCTCATAAAGGGCAATGGCGGCGGCATTGGAAAGGTTCAGGCTCTCCATGCCGGATATGGGGATTCGGACCAGAAGGTCGCAGTTTTCCGCCACCAACCGGCGCAGGCCTTCCCCTTCCGAACCCAGGATAAGCGCGGTACGGCCTGACAGCTTCGACGCGGAAAGGGTGTCCCGGGCCGCCGAATCCAGGCCAATACACCAGTATTGGGCCTTTTTGAGCAGTTCCATGGCCAGGACCAAGTTGGTCACCCGAACCAGGGGAACGGTTTCCAGGGCGCCGGATGCGGTTTTGGCCAGAATACCCTGGGTATCGGGAGCGTGGCGGTCCTGCATGACCACACCCACGGCGCCGAACGCCGCCGCCGAGCGCACCACGGCGCCCACATTGTGAGGGTCCGTAGCCTGGTCCAACACGACAACAAGGGCTGAATCCGAAGTGTTTTGGCAGATTTCTTCAATCGATACCTCGGCCAGGGGACCGGCCAGCACCGCCACTCCCTGGTGGACCACCCCCGGCGGCAGCAGGGATTCTATATCCTTCCGGTCGACGATTTCAGCCCGGGGCCGGGGAACCTCCCGGCCCAGGCTTTCCAGACGAGAAACCAGGGAATCCGCCGCTTGCCGCATCATCAGCAGGCGGTGGCAGGTGCGGCCTGGGTTTCCCAGGGCAGCCAGGACGGGGTGGACGCCGAACAGCCATACCCGGCGGCCTTCGGCCCCGCCAGGGTGATCCTGGGACCGGGGCCGGGCCCTATTGGAGGGTCTGCGGCCTTCAACTTCCCTGGCCGACCCCTTGGCGAGTCTCTTGAAACGCTTGTGCTTTGCCATGATGCCATCTATAACATCGCCGAAAATTAGGCATTTGCAAGCATCTCCGTCGGGGCGAGGCTAAGGCGGAAACGGCGGGTTATGCCTTTGATTCTTTTGAAGTTGACTTTGATGGTTAAATCCTCATATTCGGGCGTCCAAGTTGCCGGTAACCGTGACATGCCGGGAGGGGTGCCCGAGTGGCTAAAGGGGACGGGCTGTAAACCCGTTGGCGTACGCCTACGTTGGTTCGAATCCAACCCCCTCCACCAATTCCAACGGGCGCTTTAAAGGGCCAGGAGTTTCTAGGGGCCGAGTTTCAAAGGATTAGGTGTTTCAAGGAACCAGTTGCTTGAGTTTGCGGGTGTAGCTCAATGGTAGAGCAGAAGCCTTCCAAGCTTACGACGAGGGTTCGATTCCCTTCACCCGCTCCAAAATACCGATAGGGAGCCAAGTGAAACAACCGAGGGAAAAACCCTGGAGAATTAACGAAGTATCCGCGTTAACTGATTTCGTTCAATACATGGAAAGACGGGACGATGGCGAAAGAGAAGTTTGAACGTACGAAACCGCACTGCAATGTTGGGACGATTGGTCACGTTGACCATGGCAAGACGACGCTGACGGCGGCGATCACGAAGGTTATGGCTGAAGCGGGAGGGGCTGAATTCACGCCGTTTGACCAGATTGACAAGGCTCCCGAGGAGCGTACGCGGGGCATTACCATTGCGACGGCGCACGTTGAGT
>JAJRSS010000295.1 GCA_024278615.1 Alphaproteobacteria bacterium | reverse complement strand
GCCGCTTCGCCGACCGCCATATCGGCAGCCTGGATGATGCGCAGCTCGACCGGTTCGAAGCCCTGCTGCAGGCCGGCGATAATGATCTGCTCAACTGGATCAGCGGCAAGGAAGCGTTGCCGGCGGCCCATGACCACGATGTAATGAAGATGATAAAAGACTATAAGAACGAAATATAAAATATTGAAATTACTGATAAACACCCTTCAAAAATCTCTTCAATCCCCCGGCAAGCTCCTCGCCACCGGCGCCCCCGAGGGGTTCGACGCCCTGATCCTGGCGCTACTGGCGGCGGCAAGCGGCGGGCTCCATTACGATCATCTGGCCGATCATCTGGCCGGTCGCCCGGTGCTTTGCGTCACCCGGGACGACCGCTCCATGGCCCGTCTGGCCGAGGCCCTGGCCTTTTTCGCCCCCGGGGTGGAGCGTCTGGAGTTCCCGGCCTGGGACTGCCTGCCCTATGACCGGGTTTCGCCCCACACCGATATTGTCAGCCGCCGCATCCATACCTTGACCTGCCTGCTCGAGCCCCGGCCGGCAAAAAAGGACCAGGTGGGCCGGGTGGTGCTGACCACCGTTTCGGCCTTGCTGCAGCGGGTGCCGGCCCGTGCCGTATTCAAGAATGCCGTCCTCGGGATCACCCGGGGCGGGCGGCTGGACCCGGCGGTGTTGACCGGCTTTCTTGACCGTCACGGTTACATCCGCGTGGGCACGGTGATGGAAGCGGGGGAATATGCCGTCCGCGGCGGCATTATCGACGTCTTCGTCCCCGGGCTGGAAGCGCCGTTGCGGCTGGATTTCTTCGGCGACGAGGTGGACGGCATCCGCCTGTTCGACCCGGCCAGCCAACGGACCACGGACAAAGTGGAAGAATGCACCCTCAAGCCGGTCAGCGAGGTGGTGCTGGATGAGGATTCCATCTCCCGCTTCCGTTCCGGCTACCGGGCCCTGTTCGGTGCCGCCAAGACCCAGGATTTACTTTACGAATCGGTTTCCGCCGGCCGCCGTCATATCGGCATGGAGCATTGGCTGCCGTTGTTCCACGAACGGTTGGACACCCTGTTCGACTATGTTCCCGGCGCGGTGGTGGTGCTGGAACACCAGACGGATCAGGCGCGGGAGGCACGGCTGGACCTGATCGCCGACTATTTCACCGCCCGGGCGGAAATGGCGGCCAGGAAGAACGCCACGGGCGGTATCTACAATCCCCTGCCGCCGGACCATTTGTACCTGGGCCCGGAAGAAGTGGACGAGCGCCTGGCCGGGTTCCCGGCCGCCCAGTTGACTCCGTTCAGCGGCCCCGAAAGCGCCGAAAAGAAGACCACGGTCATCGACCTTGGAGGCCGCCTCGGCAGGGATTTCGCCGCCGCCCGTGTCGACCCTAATGTCAACGTCTTCGACGCCCTGGGACGGAACATCGCGGAGCACCAAAAGGCGGGCCGCCGGGTGTTGATCGCGGCCTTCACCGTCGGCTCCCGGGAGCGGATCGCCGGCGTCCTGCATGAACACGGCATCACCCGGCATGGGGCCGTCGAACACTGGGCGGAAACCGAGGCCATGGACCCGGGCGTGGTCGCCCTGGCGGCGGTGGGCATGGAGCGGGGGTTCGTCGCCGGCGCCCTGGCGGTGATCAGCGAACAGGATATCCTGGGCGACCGGCTGAGCCGCCCGGAACACCGCCGCGTCAAGCCGGAAAATTTCATCGCCGAGGCATCCTCCCTCGGTCCAGGTGACCTGGTGGTTCATGTGGATCACGGCATCGCCCGCTACGAAGGCCTGGAGGCCATCCGGGTGAGCGGCGCTCCCCACGATTGCCTGCGGCTGGTCTACAGCGGTGGCGACAAGCTGTTCCTGCCGGTGGAAAACATCGAGGTCATCAGCCGCTTTGGCTCCGATGCGGGTGACGCCCAACTGGACCGCTTGGGGGGCGCGGCGTGGCAATCGCGAAAAGCGAAGCTGAAAGAGCGCATCCGCGAGATGGCCGACGAACTGATCCGGGTGGCCGCCGAACGGGAATTGCGCGACGGCGAGGCGCTTACCCCGCCGGAAGGGTTATACGAGGAATTCTCGGCCAATTTTCCCTATACCGAAACGGAAGACCAGCGCCGCGCCATTGACGAGGCCGTGGGTGATTTGGGCACGGGCCGGCCGACGGACAGGTTGATCTGTGGCGACGTCGGCTTCGGCAAGACGGAAGTGGCCTTGCGCGCCGCCTTCATCTGCGCCATGAGCGGCCGCCAAGTGGCGGTGGTGGTGCCGACCACCCTGCTGGCCCGCCAACACCACAAGACCTTCGTGGACCGCTTCGCCGATTATCCCGTCCGCATCGAGGCCCTTTCCCGGATGGTTGGCGCCAAAGACGCCAAGGCGGTCAAGGAAGGCATGGCGGCGGGCACGGTGGATATCGTTATCGGCACCCACGCGCTGCTGGCCAAGGATATCCGGTTTCGGGATTTGGGCCTGCTGATCATCGACGAGGAACAGCACTTCGGCGTCGCCCACAAGGAAAGGCTCAAGAAGCTGAAAGCGGATGTCCATGTGCTGACCCTGACGGCGACGCCGATCCCGCGCACCTTGCAACTGGCGCTCAGCGGCGTGCGCGAGATGTCGCTTATCGCCACCCCGCCGGTGGACCGGCTGGCCGTGCGCACGTTTGTCCTGCCCTTCGATCCGGTGATCATCCGCGAAGCCATATTGCGCGAGCGGTTCCGCGGCGGGCAAACGTTTTATGTTTGTCCGCGCATTGCCGACCTGAAGGGCGTGGAAAAAACACTGAAGGAATTGGTCCCCGAGGTTTCGCTGATCACCATCCATGGCCGCATGGCCGTCAACGATATGGAAACAGCCATCACCCGGTTTTACGACGGCGCCTACGATGTATTGATTTCAACCAACATCATCGAATCCGGCCTCGACCTGCCGTCGGTCAACACCATCGTCATCCACCGGGCCGACATGTTCGGCCTGGCCCAGCTATACCAGCTTCGCGGAAGGGTCGGCCGATCCAAGGTGCGGGCTTATGCCTACCTGACCCTGCCGCCGGGCAAGACCATTTCCACGGCGGCGGAAAAACGGCTGGAGGTGATGCAGACCCTGGATACCCTGGGCGCCGGCTTCTCACTGGCCAGCCACGACCTGGACATTCGCGGCGCCGGCAATTTGCTGGGCGAGGAACAGTCGGGCCATATCCGCGAGGTCGGCATCGAACTGTACCAGCAGATGCTGGAAGAAGCGGTGGCCAAGGCGCGCGGGCTGGACGGGGCGGGGGAAGACGAGTGGAGCCCGCAGATCAGTATCGGCATGCCGGTGCTGATCCCTGAAACCTATGTCTCCGACCTGGCGGTGCGCATGGGTCTCTACCGGCGGCTGGCCCGGGTGAAGGACGCTGGAGAGGTCGAATCCTTCGCCGCCGAAATGATCGACCGCTTCGGCCCCATCCCCGGCGAGGTGGAAAACCTGTTGCAGACGGTGGCCATCAAGCGGTTGTGCAAGGACGCGGGCGTGGAAAAGGTGGACGCCGGGCCCAAGGGCGGGGTCGTCGTTTTCCGCGACAATTCCTTCGCCAACCCGGCCGGGCTGGTGGAGTTTCTCACCGAACAAGTCGGCACCGCCCAGCTCCGTCCCGACCACAGGCTGGTCTACATGCGCGACTGGTCAGATCCGGAAACCCGCATGAAAGGCGTGCGGAATCTGTTGACGCGTCTGGCGGAAGTGGCGGCGGGGTAGGGGGAGGATGATCATTAAGCACGAACCGGAACGCCCCCTCGTTTAACTTCATTTACTTCGGGGGGCAGGTCACTACGACGAGAAGGGCATGCTTAAACTTCATACTAAACTTGGGTCCGAAAGGCAGGATTTGAAACTCCTTTACGGTGCGGTAAGAACCTATTTCCTTAAACAGCCCAACCGGCTTTCAATCCTTCCAGCACCGCTTCTTCACACGTGCGCGGCGATACACAGTCACCGATGGCGTGGACTTCGCCATCATAATTTGCCAGCGCTTCCTTTAACGGGTTCACCGGCTCGTGGCCCTGGCTCAGCACCAGCGTGTTGACGTTCTCGCAGATCACCGGCTCTCCACTCAAGGTATGCTGCATGTAAACCGTGTCGGCGTCGGCGCCGAACAGGCGGGTGAGGGGGATGATCTCGACGCCCAGCGTGTGCAGCCGTCCGATCCAACTGTCGCGCACGTATTGCTGGATGGCCGCGCCGGGCATGTTGGCGTTGACGCACAGGCGCACGTGGCAGCCTTCCCGGGCCAGTTTTTCGGCCAGCCCCAGGCCGATCCAGTCGCTGCGCCAGTCGGCCACCACGACGGACTGGCCGACGTTGGCTTCGCCCTTCAAAACCTGCCAGGCATCGACGATGTGGGCCTCTTCTTCGCCTTCCAGGGTCGGGCGGCGGGGCTTGGCCCCGGTTGCCACAATTACGGCGTCGGGCGCTTCCCGTTTTATGAGCTTCCCATCAACAGCGGTTTTCGTCACCACGGCGACACCGGCCAGTTCCATCTCCCGCGTCAGGTTGGTAATGATGCCGCCGAACTCGTCCCGGCCGGGCAGCAACTGGGCCAGCAACGCCTGTCCGCCGACGCGGGGACCGGCCTCGTACAGGGTCACGTTATGGCCGCGCGCCGCCGCCACCGCCGCCGCCTTCATGCCTGCCGGGCCGCCACCGGCGACCAGCACCTTTCGAGGTTTCAACGCCGGCTTGGCTGCGCCGTACTCCAGCTCCCGCCCGCTTTCCGGGTGCTGGATGCAGGAAATGGGATAGCCCAGAAGGAAGTGCCCGATGCAGGCCTGGTTGCAGGCGATACAGGCGCGGATATCGTCGGTGCGCCCTTCCGCCGCCTTTTTGGCCATTTCCGCATCACAGATCATCGCCCGCGTCATGCCGCACATGTCCGCCTGGCCGGTGGCGAGAATGTGTTCCGCGTCCTGGGGCTGGTTGATGCGGCCGCCGACGAAGACCGGCTTTTTCACCCTGGCCTTGATGCTTTCCGCCGCCGGCGCGACATAGTTGTTATCGACGGTCATCGGCGGCACGATGTGGATGGACCCGGCCAGGGTGGCCGAGGCCCCGGCGATGATGTTGAAGTAATCCAGCCCGTCTTCGTCATCCAGGGCGATGCAGGCCTCACGCACTTCTTCTTCCCGTAACCCGTCGAGACTTTTCTCGTCGCCGGAAATGCGCAGGCCGACAACGAAGCCGTCGCCCACCTTGGCCCGGATATCGGCGATGATTTCACGAAAAAACCGCAGGCGGTTTTCCAGGCAACCGCCATAATCATCTTCGCGCACATTGACCCGGGGGTTGAGGAACTGGGCCGGCAGGTAGCCGTGGCTGGCGACGATCTCCACCCCGTCCAGTCCCGCCTCCTGAACGCGCCGGGCGCCGTCGCCATATCCGGCGATCACTTCGCCGATCATTTGACGGCTCATGGGCGATGGCATGACCCGGAAGCGCTCGTTGGGGGTGGCCGACGGGGCGTAGGAAACCGGCGCCGTGCCGTCGAAGGAATTGATGATCTCGCGGCCCGGATGGAACAACTGGGCGAATACCGCCGTGCCGTGTTCGTGGCAGGCCCGGGCCACCTTGCGGTAACCGGGAATGCAGCCGTCGGTGGTCAGGGAAAGGGCGCAGCGGGTGAAGACGGCCGACGGATGGATCATCGCCACCTCGACGACAATCAGCCCGGCGCCGCCGGCGGCCCGGGCCTTGTGGTAGGCGACAATATCGTCGCCGATGCCGTCCTTGGTCGCCATGGCCGTTTCATGGCCGGTGGACATGATTCGGTTCCGGATGGTCACGCCGCGCAGGGTTAGCGGCGAAAACAGGTGGGCGAAGCGGCTGTCGGCCATGGCGGATCATGCTCCCCAGTTTGGCGGGATCAAACCACGGACGGCGGGAAAAGGGGAGTCTTGTGTAGCAGGGGGGAATGGTTGTCAGTTGACGGTCACGGTGCCGATCATGTTGACGTTTTCGTGGGGCAGGCACACGTAGCGGTAAAAACCGGGTGTGTCGAAGGTGTAGGTGTAGGACTTGAAGCCGTCGATCCAGCCGGATTTCATCGGCTTGGCCCCTTCGGGCAGTATTTCGTTACCTCTGGATGTAGGACTGTCCGGGTTGTCGGTTACCGTGTGGCGGGTCAGGCCGATGTTGCGGAATTCCACCGTGTCGCCCACGTTGATGGTGATGTTGGGGGGAATGAATTCTCCCTTGTCGTTCATGCTGACCACTATCCGGTTGACGCCCGGCGAAGTGGCGGTGGCGGTCTCGACGGCGTCGGCGCCGGCCGGGTCCGGGTTGGTGAACCAGCTCAGAATCCACACCGCCATGAGGACGCCAATGGCGAAAAGGGGAATGGATCGGTCTTCGTCGGTCATCGGTCCATCATGGTTCTGAAATTGCCAAAAACTGGTTAACGGGGAGACGAAAAACCCTTGTAACAGGCCGGGTTCGCCACCATCGGATCGGTAAATCCCGACCGGGCGCGGAATGCCTTCCGGCCCGTTTCCACCTCCCATGCCGCAAATTCCCAACCGGCGTCGATAAAGGAAAGCCGATTGGGGTGTGGTTGTGGAATAGTAAGAAATTGTGGCGATAATTTGATTGGAACGGTTGGTTTTTCTAGGCCGCCGTTTCACCGGCCAGGGCGACGTCCAGAACCCGGGCGATGATCTTGGGGTCCTGGGCGCCGGAGATGGCCATGCCGCCCTCGAAGACAAACGCCGGAACGCCGTTCAGGCCCAGCCGGTGGGCGCGGGCGTTTTCCTCATAGACCTGCATTACGTCTTCGTCGCTTTCCAGGTAGGCCCGAATTTCGGCGGGCTCGAAGGACAGGTCCCGGGCCACTTCCACCAGCACATCCACTTCGCCGATGTCGCGGCCCTGGACGAAATAGCTGTGAAACAGGGCTTCCACGACCTGATCGGTCCGGTCAATCCGGTCGGCCCGCTCGGCGTAGCGCACCAGGCGGTGAGCGTTCAGCGAATTGGGGGTCTGGCGGATTCGGTCAAAGTCAAAGTCGATTTCCACCGACAGGCCGGCATCGGCGATGGCGCCATAGATGCGGCTGATCCGGGCTTCGCTGCCGAACTTGCGCGCCAGATAGGCGGAGCGGTCGATACCCCCCGGCGGGATGTCCGGATTGAGCAGGAAGGGCCGCCAGCGGATGGCGATGGGAACACCGGGGCGCAAGGCCTTGGCCGCCTCGAACCGCCGCTTGCCGATGTAGCACCAAGGGCAGACCGGGTCGAAAATGACTTTCACGTCCATGTGATAACCTGATCCCTTTCCCCAGGGTTATTGTACGGTTCCGGCATTGCGGGCGGCGCCGGTGGTTATTATATGAGTTAATCAGGCGGGCTTAAAGTGGTGGCCCGGCTCGGCCAAGCTGGAAGAGGGAGGCAAGACGGGATGGAAAAAGCGACCTTCGCCGCCGGCTGTTTCTGGGGTGTGGAAGCGGCCTTCATGGAAGTCCGGGGCGTTGCCGACACCACCGTGGGTTACCTGGGCGGGACAACGCAAAACCCCACCTACGAGGATGTCTGTTCGGGGACCACCGGTCACGCCGAGGCGGTGGAGGTGACTTTTGACCCCCAAATCATTTCCTACGAACAACTCTTGGACCTGTTCTGGGATATCCATGACCCGACCACCAAAGACCGGCAGGGGCCCGACCGGGGCAGCCAGTACCGCTCGGCTATTTTCTATCATTCAGACGGGCAACGCACCCAGGCCCAGGCTTCCATGGATAAGGCACAGGCGCCGGGCCGGTTCCGGGATCCCATCGTCACCCAGTTGGTCGCGGCCCCGGTCTTCACCCCGGCCGAGGATTATCATCAGCAATACTTCGAGAAAAAGAAGAAGGCATTCCTATGAGTCAATATCACCGCACCTTGGTACAAGCTCCTAATTTTGGTGTTTTCTGGCCTTCACACAGAAGGAGGAATGTCTGTCATGACTAAACGAAGACCGGTAAAAATCCTGGTTGCCACGGTGGCCAAAGCCAAAATGTTTATTGGCATCGCCGTCGTCGGCGTCGGCTTAACCGTCCGGCCGGGCCTGGCGCAGGAAGCCACGGTGATCGAACTGACCCAGACGCCGTGCCAATTTCTCGAATCCGAGAATGGCGTCGATCACGGTTTCACCAGCGGCAAAAAATCGGACTGCGAATCGATCAATGCCAAGACAGGACCTGAGCGCTTGGCGAAAGCGAAAGTCCTCAATCTCAAGCCCGGCAAGTACATCTTCCGGGTCACCAACAAGAACGTGCCTTACCCGTTGGGGTTTTGGCTGCGGGGTGACGGTTTGATCAACCGCGCCAGGCTGCCGAGTGTTTCCGGTGGCGGACTTTCGCGGGGCGCCAGCAAGGAATACGTCATTGAGTTAAAGGAGGGCGATTATGTCTATTCCTGTCCGCTCAATCCGACGCCAAATTACAAACTGATCGTTCGCTGATCAGCGGATACCATACCCGGCGCCATCAATGCGGGATTGTCAAAAGCATGGGCGGTGGATTTTAACCTCGACTTGGCGTGACCCGAGACCTGGCCGACGCTTTGTACCCATGTTTCCGGGTCGGACCCTTGGACGCTGGCGGATGGGGTGGGATTCGAACCCACGAGACCCTCTCGGGCCTGCCGGTTTTCAAGACCGGTGCCTTCAACCGCTCGGCCACCCATCCGGCTCACGCAGCGTAACCTACGGCGGGCGGGCCGGGGGTCAAGCCCAAAAGGGCTCATCGCACCAAGCGGCGGTGGAGTGCCAAAACCGTCCGCTCACTCCACCCTGGTAAATTTCCAGCCGTATTTCCCAAGCGAGCCGTCCGGGTTGAGCTTCGCCCGGCCAGGCGGGCGCTATTACGGTTCCCGGCTCATGGGCTTCGCCGGCAGTACGGCTTACATGGGTTGTTTTTCTATCCATTGACTGTATTTTCAATCACACACTGTATTATTGTGGCGGTTCTGAAGTTGCTTATCAAATGGTAAGGCATACTAATTTTTACTTGCCGAAGATGAAAGTCCACGAGTTCCCTAAAAGATCCCCAGGACCTCTCTCAATACCAGCAATATAGCATTGAAAAAATAGAATAAACACGACCATATCATGGGCATGCCGCAGGGCCGGGAAAGGCCGGCATGGGGATCCCAGCGGAATCAAATGCATAAAATTTCCGTAGAAATTATTTAAAATTTTAGGCAAAATTCAATAAAAAAAAATAATTAGAAAGTATGTAAAGCTTGTGCTAGGTTGTAATTGAATAAAAACACAGCATAGGCGGGGAATGACTTGAAAATGAGACCGATACAAAAGCACCGGAAAAATACGGTGAAAAACGGCAAACCGCGTGGAAATGCCGTGGAAATGCGTTGAGCGAAAAGCCGGCTACAGGACATTCGGCCACAGGACATCCGGCCACGAGATATTCGGTCGGGGGCCCGGTCGAGGGTCAGGTTGCCAGGTTACCGAAAGGAAGACAGAAGTCATGCTAAGGTATTCGTTAAGAAACTCGGAGGTGGCGCCGGGGACGGGCAACGTGGGGGACGCACTTGCCGATGCGCCAATGAAGGTTATCGTCTTCTCCTCCCAGAAAGGAGGGTCGGGAAAGACCACCCTGTGCGGCCAGCTGGCGGTGCAGGCCGATTTGTCGGGCGCGGGGCCCGTCGCCGTGGTCGACACCGACCCGCAGGGCAGCCTTTCCCAGTGGTGGAACGCCAGGGAAAGCGATACCCCCTTGTTCCTCAAGACTCAGGTTGAATACTTGAGAAATGACCTGGAACAGTTGCACCGCCAGGGGATCAAACTGGTGTTCATCGACACTCCGCCGGCGGTTACCAGCATCATCGGCAGGATCGTCGGCTTCGCCGACCTGGTGGTCATCCCCGCCCGGCCCAGTCCCCATGACCTTCGCGCCGTGGGCGCCACACTGGATATCGTCGAAGGGCAGGGCAAGCCGCTGGTTTTTGCCGTCAATGCGGCCACCCCCCGGGCCCAGATCACCAGTGACGCCGCCGTCGCCCTGTCGCAACACGGCACCGTCGCACCGGTAACCATCCACCAGCGCACCGATTTCGCCACCAGCATGGTCCAGGGACGGACGGTGATGGAAGACAAGCCGGATTCCCGTTCAGCCCGGGAAATCACTGAACTGTGGAAATACCTTGCCTCCCGCCTGGGCCGGACCGACCGCCGTACCCAGCGTCTACCCTTCGTTGGCGCCGATCAGCGCCAGGGCCAGCGCTTTGAAGACCGGGGCCGGGCACCGGCCGAAGCCGGTCAGCCGGCGCGGTTCGGCCGGCGCGGCTTCGGCAACGGCCCCGCGTTTTCGCGTGAGCGCACGGTTTAACGAAACCAGAAAGAACGGTAAAATAAAATGTTGAATTTCAAAACCGATGGGCGCGAGCGTCGGCTTTTTGCCCAAAAAGGCGAGGCGATGCCCGCCACCGGCGTTCACGCCAACCTTCCCGCCGACGGTCGGTGGTCCGCTGGCGTTGGGGCCCGGGGCGGCAAAGGCAATTCGGAAGGGGCTTCCGGTCTCACCGGTCTTATTCACCGTCGGGGCCCGATTAAGCCCACTTCCGTTCCCGTTGGCGGGCCGGCTTCCTTCTCCCAGCCGTCAACGTTCGAGGAAAGATTTTCCGGCAGCGAGCCCACGGTTGCGCCGGCGGAAAACAAGGCCCTGGAACGATCCAGCGCCTGGCCTTCATCCGCCTATGCCCCATCCACTTCCCCGAAGGAAGAAAGGAAAGCGAAACCGGCGCCCCGCAAACGGTATCAATTCACCGTGCGCCTGGAGGAAGACCTGGTCAAGCGGTTCGTGGCCTTGTCCATCCGTTCCGGCAAGACCTACCAGAGTATTCTCGCGGAATCGGTCAAGGCCTACCTGGACGACCATGCCTACGGCAACCAGAGGTCCGGTTCATCGCGTCCAACGGGCCGCCCGTTGATGGGGAGATCCTATTTCACGTCGTAGTCGCGTTGGGAATTGAGAAATTCGCCCGGCCAGCCCGGCTGACCGGGCGAATTTGATTCAGGTCTTCAGAAAAGGCAGGTCCAGGCCCTTTTCTCGGGCGCAACGGATGGCCTCGTCATAACCGGCGTCGGCGTGGCGCATGACGCCGGTCGCCGGGTCGTTCCACAAAACCCGTTCAATACGCTTGGCGGCGGCCTCCGTTCCGTCACAGACGATGACCATGCCGGCGTGCTGGGAAAATCCCATGCCGACACCGCCGCCATGGTGAATGGAAACCCAGGTCGCCCCACTGGCGCAGTTGAGCAGCGCATTGAGCAACGGCCAGTCGGATACCGCGTCGGAGCCGTCTTTCATCGCCTCCGTTTCCCGGTTCGGGCTGGCCACCGAACCTGAATCCAGGTGATCCCGGCCAATGACCACGGGGGCGGACAGCTCGCCCCGGGCCACCATCTCGTTGAAGGCCAGGCCCAGCCGGTCCCGTTGGCCCAGGCCGACCCAGCAGATGCGCGACGGCAGGCCCTGGAAGTGGATGCGCTGCCGCGCCATGTCCAGCCAATTGTGCAGGTGGGGGTCATCGGGGATCAGTTCTTTGACCTTGGCGTCGGTCTTGTAAATGTCCTCCGGGTCGCCGGAAAGCGCGGCCCAGCGGAAGGGGCCCACCCCGCGGCAGAACAGGGGCCGGATACAGGCGGGCACGAAGCCTGGGAAGTCGAAGGCATTCTTCACGCCAACGTCGAAGGCCATCTGGCGGATGTTATTGCCGTAGTCCAGGGTGGGGATGCCCTGCCGGTGGAAATCCAGCATTGCCCCTACCTGAACGGCCATGGATTCCATGGCCGCCTTGACCGTGCCCTTCGGGTCCCGTTCGATGCGCTCCTCCCATTGGTCCAGGGTCCAGCCGATGGGCAGGTATCCATTCAGGGGGTCGTGGGCGCTGGTCTGGTCGGTGACCACGTCGGGCCTGACCCCGCGGCGCACCAGTTCGGGGAATATTTCGCCAGCATTTCCCAACAGGCCGACGGAAACGGCCTTGCCCTGGGCGGTGGCGTTTTCGATGATCGCCAGGGCTTCATCCAGGTCCTTGCACGCGCGGTCCAGGTAGCCGGTGGCGAGGCGCATGTCGATGCGCGAAGGCCGGCATTCCACCGCCAGCATGGAGGCGCCAGCCATGGTCGCCGCCAGGGGCTGGGCGCCGCCCATGCCGCCCAGGCCACCGGTGAGGATCCATTTGCCGCCAAGGCCGCCGCCGAAATGCTGGCGGCCGACCTCGACGAACGTCTCGTAGGTTCCCTGGATGATGCCCTGGCTGCCGATATAGATCCATGACCCGGCGGTCATCTGGCCGTACATCATCAGTCCCGCCTGATCCAGCTTGTTGAAATTGTCCCAGGTGGCCCAGTGGGGCACCAGGTTGGAATTGGCGATCAGCACCCGGGGCGCGTCCGGGTGAGTCCTGAACACACCGACAGGTTTTCCCGATTGCACCAACAGGGTCTGGTCGCCGTCCATTCGTTTCAGGATCCCGACGATGGCGTCGAAACTTTCCCAGTTGCGCGCCGCCCTGCCGATGCCGCCGTAAACCACCAGTTCCTCGGGCTTTTCCGCCACCTCTTCGTCCAGGTTGTTCATCAGCATGCGCATGGGCGCTTCGGTCAACCAGCTTTTGCAAGCCAACTCGCTGCCATGGGGGGCCTTGATCTTGCGGCTGTTGTCGATGCGGGAGGTGCTCATGACCCTTTGGTCCTTTTGTCCGAAGAATTGGTGGTGAAGCGCGCGCCCAATTGATAGCGGCTGCCGGGATGGGTCAGCCACGCCCTCGACGCCACCTGGCCGCCCGACCAGGTGCGCCGGTGCAGCAGCAGGCACGGCTCGCTTGACGGTATATCCAGCAACGCCTGTACGGTTCTGCTGGGCTGGACGGCTTCCAGAACGTGTTCCACTTCCTGCAGGGGTGCCGCCTTCATCAGGTATTCGTTGGGGGTGATGCGGGTGAAGTCCATGTCCAGGTAATCGGGGGCCACCGCCGGGTTGACGTAGCGGTCCTCCAACTGCACGGGAGTGCCGTTTTCATGGTGGACCAAGATGGAGTGAAAGACCTTCGACCCGGTTTTGATTTCCAGCACCCGGGCGACGGCGGCGGAAGCCGATTCCCGGCGCAGCAAATGGGTCTTGCCGGCGTAGCGGTGTCCCCGTTCGCGGATTTCATCGGCGATATTGCGGATTTCCAGCAACGCTGATTGGGGTTTGCCGCCGGCGACGAAAGTGCCCACCCCCTGCACCCGCTTGATGCGCCCTTCATCGGTCAGTTCCCTGAGCGCCCGGTTGACGGTCATGCGGCTGATGCCCAGTTGGCGCACCAGTTGGTTTTCCGAGGGGACGCGGAAATCCTCCGGCCAGGCGCCGGAATCGATGCGTTCCCGCACATAGTTCTTGACCTGCTGGTAACGGGGCTGGGTTGTGTTCATTGGGCCTCCGCCAGTCCCAGGTAGGCTTCCACCAGGCCGGAATCGGCCCGGGCCTCGGCCGCCGTTCCCTGCCACACCTGGCGGCCGGATTCCAGGACGCAGACGTGATCGGCCACCTCCAGGGCGCGGCTGGTGTTCTGTTCGACCACAAGGATGGTGATGCCTCGGTCTTTCAAGCGGCGGATGACATCGTAACAGACATCCACCATTTTGGGCATCAGCCCCAAGGAAACTTCATCGATCATCAACAGCCGGGGTTCGGTCATCAGCGCCCGGCCCATGGCCAGCATCTGCTGTTCGCCGCCGGAAAGGGACCCGGCGGCCTGGTCCAGACGTTCCTTCAGCCGGGGAAACAGGTCCAGCACCCGGGCGCGGTTTTCCGGCGTGCGTTCGGCGGCGCGGCAATAGCCGCCGATGGTCAGGTTCTCGTCGACGGTCAAATCGGAAAACAGGCGGCGGCCTTCGGGCACCAGACCCATGCCGGCGCGTACCCTTTGCCGGGCCGGCACGCCGGAAAGGTTCCGGCCGTCGAAGGTTATGCTTCCGCCGTGCAGGTCCACATGCCCGGCGATGGCCATGATGGTGGAGGACTTGCCGGCGCCATTGGCGCCGATCAGGGCAAAGACGCTGCCTTCGGCCACCTGTAGGGTCAGCTCCGCCACGGCGCTGAAAGGGCCGTACCCGCAACTCATGGCTTCAAGCCGCAGCATCGCCCGCCTCCCGGCCCAGATAGGCGGCGCGGACCGTGGCGTCGGCCATGACCGCCCGGGGCTCGCCCTCACCGATGCGCCGCCCGTTGTCCAGGACCACCAGCCGGCTGCAAACGCGCAGCACTTCGCTGAGATTGTGTTCGATCAGGATGACGGTCAGGCCATCCTTGTTGAGCGCCGCGATGGTGTCGGCCATGCGCGCCGCTTCGACGTGGTTGAGGCCGGCCAAGGGTTCGTCCAGCAGCAAAAGGCGGGGTTCCAGGGCCAGCGCCCGGGCCACTTCCAGCCGCTTGAGGGTGCCCAGCGGCAGGTTGGCCGGCTGTCCATCGGCGACCTCGGCGATTCCCACCATGTCGAGAAATTTCAGGGCGCTTTCCCGTTCCGCCGACCGCTCCCTGACCATCAGGGCGGCCAGGGGCGAAAGGGTGCGGGCGTGGCCGGCGGCCAGGGCTACGTTTTCGATGACGGTCATGGACCTTAACGGGCGTACCAGTTGTTGGGACAACCCCAGGCCCAGCCGTACCCGGGCATGGATGGGAAGGCCGGTGATATCCCTTCCGGCAAGACGGATGGATCCCCCGCCGGGCGTAATCACGCCGGTTATGGCGCGCAGCAGGGTGGTCTTGCCGGCGCCGTTGGGGCCGATCAACCCCAGTAATTCCCCTTCGTTGACGGCGAAGGACACATCATCCAGGGCGGTAACGCCGCCGAAGCGGACGGTGACACCGGAAATTTCCAGAAGGCCGGCTGTATTCGAAAGGGCGGTCATGGCGCCGCCGCCCGCCGGCGCTTGTGCTTGGCGACGAATCCAGCCACGAAACCAGCAAGTCCGCCGGGGCTGAACCGCATGACGGCGAACAGCAACCCGCCGTACAGCAGCAGCTTGTATTCCTCGATGAACTGGAACCAGAAGGGCAGCACGCTCAGTACTGCCGCCGCGACGATCACCCCCCACACCGGGCCGATGCCGCCGATGACCACCATGGAAAGGATGGTGATGGATTCAATGAAGCCGAAACTGTCCGGCGCGATGAATTTCACGTCGTGGGCGTACAGCCCGCCGCCCAGTCCGGCCAGCCCGGTGCCCATGGCGAACGCCGTCAACTTGTAACGGGCCGCGTCCACCCCGACCATGCGGGCGGTGTCTTCGTCGTCGGCGATGGCGTCGAAGGCATACCCCATCCACGATCGTTTCAGGTGGACGCTGAATAGGGCGATGGCGGCGGCGATGAGGACCACCAGCACCATGTAGCCGCCCTTGCCCAGCCCGGCGTCGGGGATCGATGAAATGCCCATTTCGCCGCCCAGCCATTCCTGCTGGCGGACGACGCCCAG
Organism: Alphaproteobacteria bacterium; assembly: GCA_024278615.1. Lineage (GTDB taxonomy): Bacteria > Pseudomonadota > Alphaproteobacteria > Rhodospirillales > 2-02-FULL-58-16 > JAJRSS01. The sequence goes on along the minus strand of JAJRSS010000295.1, from coordinate 3,265 downwards.
GAACAAAAAGCCCACCCCCATGGTGGTGATGGCCAGGAAATCGTGGCGGACGCGCAGGGACGCCAGTCCCACCACCAGCCCTAACACGGCGGCGATGGCGGTCCCGGCGGCAAGCCCGGCGGCGAAGGGCCAGCCGGCGGTGGTCAGCATCGCCGCCCCATAGGCGCCGGCGCCGATAAAAGCCGCGTGACCGAGGCTGATCTGGCCACAAAAGCCGGTAATCAGGTTGAGGCTGAGGGCCAGGATGACGCTGATCCCCATGGTGGTTATCAGGCTGACCTGATAGGCGCCGATAATTTCAACCATTGGACCGTCCCACCAAGCCTTGCGGCCGGATCATCAGGACCAGGATCAGGAAGGCAAAAGCGATGGCGTCCCGATCGAGCAGGAAGCCCAGATAAATGGTGCCAAAGGACTCGATCACCCCCAGCGCCAGCGAAGCGATCAGGGTTCCCCGCACATTGCCCAATCCGCCGAGCACGATGATCGCCAAGGCCTTGTAGCTGGGGACGCTGCCCATGGTTGGTTCCACCAGGTTGTTGAGCAGCGCCACCATGACGCCGGCGGCGGCGGCCAGGGCCGAGCCGATAAAGAAATTCAGGTAGCGGACTTTAACAATGTCGATGCCGAACGATTCCGCCATCTGCGGGTCCTTCACCGTCGCCCGCCAGGCGATGCCGGTGCGGGTGCGGCCGGCCAAGACGCCAAGGCCGCCGATAAGGATCAGCGCCCCCACCATGGTCAGGATTTCCGCCGCCTTCAGGTTCATGCCCAGCAGGATGATGGGCGCCTGCAACGGCGGCGCGGTATAGGACAAGCCGTAGGGTCCGAAAATGATGCGGAAGATTTCCTCCATGGCGATGAACAGGCCGATGGAGGCGATCAGCGCCACATAGGGTGGCCGGTCGAGAATGGGTTGATAGCAGAACCGGTAGAGGGCCATGCCGACGAAACCGACGGCGATCATCGCGGTGAGCAGGGCGAGGGCCAGGCTGCCGGTGGCGTTGGTGACCAGCACCCCAATGTAGCCGCCCAGGGTGAACAACCCCGCATGGGCGACATGAAGGATGCGCAGCAACCCGTAAACCAGGGTCAGGCCGACGGCGATCAGGGCGTAAATGCTGCCCTGGACCAAGCCCTGCATGAAAAGCTCGAACGCCAGCATGAATTAACCTTGGCTGAGGCGGATAAACCGCCATGGCTCCCCGGGGGGAGGTCTTGCCCCCGGGGTACTCCATCTGATTGGGATGGCGGACGCTTGCCGCGCCGTCACCGCCGGGGGGTTACATTTCCGGCGGCGCCAGCAGCTTGTCGTCGCTGATCACCGAATAGTGGTGCCATTGGCCGTCCCTGACCACCTGTACCTGTACGTCCTTGCGTACCTCGCCCAGCTTGTTGAACGATATCTTGCCGGTGGAGGCCTGCAGGGTGATCGAGGCGATGGCGTCGCGGATGGCCTTGGGGTCGTCGGTGCCGGCCTTGCGCATGGCGGCGATGGCGACCTTGGCGGCGGTGTGGCCCGATGCGGCCACCATGTCCGCCTTGTAGCCCGCCTTCTTTTCGAACGCCGCGATAAAGCCGCTGGTTTCAGGCGATTTTGAATCCCGGTCCAGGGACGTGGTGATGACCACCCCCTCGGCGGCGGCGCCGGCGATTTCAATGAACTTCTGCGAATCGTACCCTTCCTGGCCGATCACCGGCACGGTGACGCCGGCGGCGCGAAGCTGGTTGACCAAGGGTCCGGCGGTGAAGAAATAGCCGGTGGCGTAAATGGCTTCCGGAGCGTCGGCCTTGACCTTGGAAACGATGGGGCCGAACTGGCGGTCCTTGATGCTGTATTCGTATTCGCCGGCCACGGTGATGCCGAACAGGGCCGCCTTTTCCTTGAAGCCGTTGGCCAGGGACTTGCCGAAGTCGTTCTTCAAAACGATCAGGACGACTTTCTTCTTGCCCAGGGTTTCGCCCACCAGCTTGGCCCCGGCGCGGCCCTGCACTTCGCCCACAAACGAGGTGCGGAAGACATAATCGCCGGCCCGGGTGATGTCCGGATGCACGGCGTAGGCGGAAATATAGGGAATTCCGGCGGCCTGGTAGACCCCGGCGGCGGCGCGGGTGGCGCCCGAATAGCTGCCTGAAATGCCGATCTTGACCTTGTCCTGGCCGATCAGCTTGTTGGCGATGGGGACGGAATTCTTCGGCGACGCCTGATCGTCATAGACCACCAGTTCGATCTGCTTGCCGTTGATGCCGCCCTCGGCGTTGGCCTGATCGACCGCCAGTTGGGCGCCGATATTGGCCGACTTTCCATCGGCGGCGGCGAACCCGGTCAGCGGCGCGTTGAAGCCGATCTTGACCGTATCCGCGGCCGCCGCGCCGGCGGCCAGGACACCGGCCAGCGCCAAAAAGGGAACTTTACCGAAAAATGATTTCATGACCTTACCTCCCTCGAGATTGCCTGATAAAGGCGTGTTGGCGGCCGGGATTCCGCACGGGGCCGCCCATGTGTTTTACTGTTCCCGCCGTGGGACAGGTTGTATATACAAGCATGAGGGTTTAGCCGCGCCAGAGTCAAGGCATGAGTCAAGGGACATCGCGTTTGATGGAAAACCATGGGTTCGATCCCGGTCCGGCGCCGGTGCTGATGAGCATTCCCCACGGCGGCACCGTCATTCCCGGCGACATGGCGGCACGAATGACGCCGGCGGCGCTGGCGGTTCCCGACACCGACTGGCGGCTGGACCGGCTTTACGATTTCGCCCAGGGGCTCGGCGTTTCCGTCCTCCGGGCCGTCCATTCGCGCTATGTGATCGACCTCAACCGGGACCCCGGCGGCGCCACCCTGTACCCCGGCGCCAATAATACGGAACTGGTACCCACCACCACCTTTGCCGAGGAACCCATATATAAAGAGGGGGAGGAACCGGAAGCGGCGGAAATCGCCCGCCGGGTGGAAACATTCTGGCGGCCGTATCACCAGCGCCTCGGCCGGGAGCTGGACGCCATCCGCCGGCGCCATGGCGTCGCCGTGCTATTCGATTGCCATTCCATCCGCTCCCGGGTGCCCCGTTTCTTCGACGGTAGATTGCCCGACCTCAACCTGGGCACGGCGGGCGACGAAAGCTGTTCGCCGGACCTTCGGCGCAAACTCACCACCGCCCTGCAAGCCGATCAAACGCACACCCACGCCGTCGATGGCCGCTTCAAGGGCGGCTACATCACGCGGCACTACGGCGATCCGGCGGGAGGCGTTCACGCCTTCCAGATG
>JAJRSS010000294.1 GCA_024278615.1 Alphaproteobacteria bacterium | reverse complement strand
CGGTCCGGGCGTTCGGTATTCCAAAAATCGGGCGGCTGGCCCGGGGTCAGGCCCATGGCCATGTAGTTGGTGCCCTGCGCGCCGTCGGCGATCAGGCAGTCTTTTTCTTCCAGCAATCGGGACAGAATGTCGCTCATGGTTCAGGCAACCCTCAATAAATAATTCGATTGACGACCTTGCCTATTCCGCCGCCTTAACCACGTCCACGGCGTCGTCCTTCAGGCGGCCGGTGCCTTCACGCAGGAAGGTATCCCGCATTTCCCAGCCGTTGCCGGGCCGGGCGGTCATGGCGTCGGGCGGAGTCCTGGCGGTGACGCCGGGCCAGTGGCCGGGCTGCGGGCCGGCACCTTCGGCGACGATGGCAAGCGGGTCGTCCTCGCTCATGGCCGGCGGGTGGGTTACTTCCATCAGGTCCCAGGAAATTTCCAGGGGAATATTGTTGTGATCGAAGAAATAGATGGACCACAGGGCGCCGTGATCGATGGCGCCGATGACTTCCACGCCGGCCGCTTCGAGCTTGTCCTTCATGGCGAACAGGTCTTCCCGGGAGCCGACGGTGAAAGACACATGGTCGAATCCCAGGGGCTTGCCGGACGGGCTGCCGTGGAGTTTCCGTTCCATGACGGAAGCGCCTTCGTATTCGAAGAAGGCCACCTGGGTATTGCCGCAGCGGAAGAAATAATGCCGGTAGCCGTCGTGGCCTATGCCGGCGTGAAGCTCCATGCCCAGCAGGTCCCGGTAAAAGCGGATGGTTTTTTCAATGTCCGGAGTGATGAAGGCGAGATGATTAATTCCCGTGAGGATCATGGCGTGGCCTCCCATTGCGGATGTACAGGAATCACCATTGTGCCACGGGAGCGGCCGGTTGGAAACGGCGGGGCCGAAGGACCCTGATAAAGCTGAAGGGATACCGGGCACCGGCGACCCTCGGGATGGCAAGGAGGGGAACCTGGCCGGCGGGAAAACAGGCGGTAAAAAAAAATCGCCCGCCTCCGGTTTGGACCGGAAGCGGGCGAACGGTTGTCTGGTTAGTCGAGGGCGACCAGATTTTCCGCGGAAGTCTTTCCGTTCTGGCCGGAGACCAGTTCGAATTCCACCTTCTGACCTTCACGCAGGGTGTTGAGCCCGGCGCGTTCAACGGCGGAAATGTGGACGAAAGCATCCTTGGAGCCGTCTTCCGGCTCGATGAAGCCATACCCCTTGGTGGGGTTGAACCACTTAACGGTTCCTACAGCCATGATAACCTCTTTCATAATCATAAGTTAAACGGAACGCATTTATCACGGCCCGTTACGAAAAACGCTCACAATGTCAGGAAGAAATCAGGCTAGTCGGGTAACGGCTAACAAGATACGCCAGCGCAATGTGCAACGAGTGTGCTACATATAAGGGTATCGGCCAATCATGCAAGCCCTGAAATTGCCCTCCGGCCGCCGGGGGGAGGGGTCTGCATGCAAGGGATTCAACCTAATTTATTTATTATCAATGGGTTGCGGGACGGCCCGTTGGGGTGTGCCGGCTGACCGCGGTGGAGCCAGGTCCCTCCAGCCTGTCGAGCACCCGGCCGACCATGTCCTCATACAGGGCCAGATGGTCGAAGGGACGTTCGATGGCCGGACGGGCGCGGGCGAAGTTCCAGCCGAACTGTTCGTAGTGATCGGCGCGGACGACGCCCTGGAATTCACCCCACCGGGCCGAGGCGACGGCGACATGCCCGTCATTGCCGCCTTCCCTTTTTGTCAGCATCCTGGCGAAGGGGCGAAGCCACAAGGGCATTTCGTTGACCGGGCGCTGGCCGGCCCAGGACAGGTAGAGCACGTCCGCCCGGTCGGGGTTCGCCTGGTTGAAGCGGGCGCAGGGTTCGGGGCCGAGGTCGGCCAGGGCGGCGCGGCCGATGAGCCGCATCAAAACCGCCAGGGGGTTTGCCGAGGCCAGCGCCCAGGCGGCCACGGACGACCCCCGGTGGGGGGTGCCGATGGTGACGATGGCGACAATGCGGGCCTGGGGGTCCAGGTTGGCGGCGGCGAACCGGCTATCCAGGCCGCCCTGGCTGCTGCCCACCAGCACGAAACGGGTGGCGGCGGTTTCATCCTGGAACCGATCCAGGAACTGGGCCAGGACCCGCCCCCGTTTTTCGATACTGGCCACCCTGGGCAGGGCGGGAATCAGGCAGGGAACGCCAAGGCGCGCCATCAGCCCCTTGACGCCGCGAAAGTATTCCAGGGTCAACCCCGGCAGCTTGATCTCGTTGGTGCCCATGAAGCCGTGGACGAAAACGAAGGTCGGGAGCCTGCCCTTCACCCCTTGATGCGCTCCATGCCCGGATCGTACAAGGGGCCGAAATGGATTTGGCAGGGGACACGCGCCGTCGCCACTTCCAGTTCGTATTCGCCCTCTTCCAGGTATCGCCGGGTCACCCCGCCGCCGTCGCGCACGTAACCGTAACCGATGTTCTTGCCCACCGTGTAGCCCCAGCCGCCGCTGGAAAGCCAGCCCACCCGCACACCGTTGCGGTAGATGGTTTCCCGGCCGAGCAGCACCACTTCCGCATCGTCGACGGTAAAGCACGCCAGTTGCTTGGTCAGCGGTTTTTCCTTCCGCGCCGCCAGGACTTCAGTGAGGGCTTCGCGGCCCAGGAAGGGGATGTTGGACTTGAGCTTCACCGCCCAGCCCAGGCCGGCTTCCAGGGGCGTGTAATCGGGACCGATATCCGCCGCCCAGGCCCGGTAGCCTTTTTCCAGGCGCAGGGATTCGATCGCCCGGTAGCCGGCATCGGCGAGCCCCAGGGGTTCGCCGGCCTTGCGGATGGCGTCATGGATGGGGCCGGCGTCGCCGATGGGGAAATGCAGCTCCCACCCCAGTTCGCCCACATAGGTGAGGCGAAGGGCGCGCACGGCGGCGCCGGCGATGGTAATCCGCCGGCAGGAGGCGAACGGAAAAGCGGCGTTGGAAACGTCCGCCCCGGTGACGGCGGCGAGGATCTCGCGGGACCGGGGCCCCATCAGGGACAGGGTTCCGTAATCGTCGGTGACGTCGGTCAACCGGGCCTCCATGCCTTCGGGCAAATGGCTCTCGATCCAGTGCCGGTCATGGGTGCGGAAACCGGTACCGGTGACCAGGTAGAACAGGTCGTCGGCGAACCGGGCGACGGTCAGATCGCATTCGATGCCGCCCCGGGCGTTGAGCATCTGGGTATAGGTGAGCGCGCCGACGGGCTTGGCCACGTTGTTGGCGCAGATCCAGCCGAGCGCCGCTTCGGCGCCGGGGCCTTCGACGGTGAACTTGGCGAACGAGCTTTGATCGAACAGGCCGGCCCGTTCCCGCACCGCCCGGTGTTCATCGCCAACGTGTTCAAACCAGTTCTGGCGGCCGAAGGAGTATTCGTCCTTCGCCTCCACGCCCTCGGGGGCGAACCAATTGGGCCGTTCCCAGGCCATCTTTTCGCCGAAACAGGCACCCCGGCTTTTCAGCCGCTCGAACAGGGCCGACGTGCGCACGGGGCGGGCGCTTTGGTGTTCCTCGAAGGGCCAGGCGATGGTGTAGTGCTTGCCATAAAGTTCCAGGGTGCGGGTACGCACCCAGCCGGCATCGGCGTGGTGGGCGCCGAAGCGGCGGATATCCACCGGCCACAGGTCGAGGGCCGGCTCGCCGTCGGCGATCCACTGGGCCAGGGCCTGGCCGGCGCCGCCGCCG
>JAJRSS010000293.1 GCA_024278615.1 Alphaproteobacteria bacterium | reverse complement strand
CCCATGGCGCGTTCAAGCCCGGCCCGTTCCTTGCCTTGCAGGAAGCTGATATAGGCGGCGATCGAATTGGTCACCTGGGCATCGGTGCTTAGTGACGGCATGACCTCGACAATGGCCAACAGCTTGGCGATGGTCGGGGTGTAATAGCCCGCCATCTGGGGGACGGTTATTCGAAGGGCGCTGACCCCTTCTCGAATACTGTCGATTTCGGCAAGCGCGGAAGTGGCGGTCTTGATTTTATCGATCAGGCCCGCGCCGTAGGAGCCCGTATCGAAATTTTTCAAGGCCTCGTCCATCAGGGCTTTCTTCTCGTCCGTCAATTTCCTTTGCTGGGGAAGCTCGGAAGTGAATTTCCTTCCCTTACTGCCGATATGGACCGCGGACATGCCGCGCTCCTTCTGCAGCTCGTGGACCACGGCGCTGATTACCGGACCAAGCTCGGCCTTTTCCTGAAGGGAGGCCATTTCGGAAACAGTGGACCGTTTTTCAAGAACGACGAAACCCGAGAAAATAAGAAGCCCAACGATGGGAAGAACAAGGGAAAGGGAGATGCGAGTACCGATCCCGGCGTTTTGCAGAAAAGAAAACACTATTTTCTCCGGTGTTGGGGGAGGTAAAAATCAATCAGGGATAGCTTTGGTCGCTTGGCTCCTCTACCCCTAAAAATTGAGACAACTACAACGAGCGTGGAAACCTAAGGAAACAACAAAAACATTAAAATATTTCTAAAAAAGCAAGGTATTATTGGCAATTTAAGCCTTTAGAAAACGGTCATAAATGATTGTATAAAAGGAATAAAAGTACGAGAAATCAAAAAAGCCGGCCGGATTCGATTACCATGGAAAATTCCGTATCAGGTGGGTATCGGGTAGTAATATGGGTTGTCCGTCGATTAAGGTTCTGAGGTTATATTGAGTTAAGCTCAGTGGCCATGGCCTCCCGCGTGGCATATAGGAAAGTTCCTGGTGTCCCGAAACCCGATCCTCGTTGAAAGCCGATCTTTGTTGAAAGAATGCCCGTGAAAGACTGGAAGATATCGCCCCGCCTGTTCGTTCTGCTCATCGCGGCGGCGATCGGCATTTCCCTGCTGCCGTCGCTAAGCGGATGCGGCACCCAGCTATCGCCGATCAGGATGGCCATCGACGCCATCCGGGGGGACGATCTGGCCCTATCCGCGGAGGCGGAAACGGAGCTAGGGCGGTTCAATGCCATCTATCGCCAATACGTCAAGGCCGAAAGCTTGACCAATGGCGGCAGCCGGCAGTTGCGGCATTTCGCCGACACCTTCAAACGGGTTCGGGTCCGTTATGTGCGCCGGGTGGCGGACGGGGCGCTGATCGACGCCGCGCTGGAGGGCGTGCGCGAGCTCGAGGCGGAGCCCGGGGCGGTGGAACCGGCGGTTCTGGTCGAGGCGGCCCTGGATTCCATGGTTGGGTCCCTGGACCCCCATTCCGCCTACCTCAACCCGGAGGAACTGCGGGAAACCAGTATCGCCACCAAGGGTGAATTCGGCGGCCTGGGAATAGAGGTGATGATGGAAGAGGGGCTGATCAAGGTGGTGTCGCCTATCGAGGGTACCCCCGCCGCCCGGGCCGGATTGAAACCGGGCGACCTGATCACCCACACCGACGGCGATCCCATTCAAGGACTGAAATTGTTGCAGGCGGTAAGGCGCATGCGCGGCGTTCCCGGCACGGATATCCGCCTGACCATCCGGCGCGGCGACCAACCTCCCTTCGACGTTACCATCACCCGGGCCATCATCCAGGTCGTATCCGTGCGTTGGCGGGTCGAAGGAGACATCGGCTATGTGCGCGTCGCCCGTTTCACGGAAAAGGTCAAAAATGGCGTGGAAGACGCCATGGAAGGCATTCGCGCCCAGTTGGGTTCACGGCTGAAAGGCATCGTTCTCGACCTGCGTTACAATCCGGGCGGCCTGTTGGAGCAATCGGTGATTCTCGCCGATGAATTTCTGGACAAGGGCGTCATCGTATCGGTCAAGGGCCGTGCCGGCACCCACGAAGAAAGTTTCGACGCCCGGGCCGGCGACCTGGCCCGGGGACTGCCCATGGTGGTGCTGATCAACGGCGGCTCGGCCTCGGCGTCGGAAATCGTCGCCGGGGCCCTGAAGGATCAGCGCCGGGCCACCATCATGGGCATGCGCTCCTTCGGCAAGGGATCGGTGCAGACGATTACGCCGTTGCCGGTGGAAGGCGCGCTCAAGCTCACCACCCAGCTATATTATTCGCCCACGGGACGCGCCATCCAGGCCCACTGGGTGGAACCGGATATCGCCATACTGCCGGCGGAGGCCGGAGAGACGCGGCGGGAATCGGACCTTCCCGGCGCCCTGCCGGCGGTGTCCGCCGATGACAAGGCGGCAAAGGTCAAGGTGCTGGAAAAGAACTGCCCGGTGGCCGGAGAAAAGGAAAAGGAAGACCGTCAACTGGGCTGCGCCCTTGCCTTCCTGAATGCCGGTTCGGCGGCGAAGTTCCTCGCTTCCTTCGGCGCCCGGGAGAATATGTAATTTTCAAGAAAAGCTGGGAGTGCCCTTCGACAAGCTCGGGGTGAGGCCCTCACGCTGAGCGAAGTCGAAGCATGAGGGCCCGGACTACGCAAAAGAGTTAAAAGGATGCCCCGACTTGGACTGGATGTCCGGCATTATTTCCTGGCTTTCTGGGCGATCACGTCCGCCGAGATGAAGTTGCGGTCCAGGCAGGCGTCCTTGTTGACGTCCATGCCGAAGGCGACGGCCATCAACTGGCTGTAGAAAACCACGGGGATTTGGAAGTCGGTTCCGTATTCCTTGTTGACGGCGGCCTGGTACATCTCCACGTTCTGCTGGCAAAGGGGGCAGGGGGTGGCGATGCAGTCCGCTTCCTTTTCCTTGGCTTCATCCAGAATTTTCTTTATCAGTCCCAGGGTGCGGTCGGGGCTCATCAATGCAATGGCGCCACCGCAGCAAGCGGTTTTGCTGTCGAATTCCACCGCTTCGGCACCCGTGGAACGGATGAAATCGTCCAGGAATTCAGGGTCTTCATAGGTGTCGTAATCGCCACCTCCCTCAGTGCCGGCGAAGGGCCGCACGGTTTGGCAGCCCACGTAACCCGCGACCTTCAAGCCTTCCAGGGGGTTGGTTACCTGTTCTTTGATCTTGTCCAGGCCGACGTCGTTGACGATCACTTCGCAAGCATGGCGTACATGCAGGTCGCCGTCATAGGATTGCCCGGCGGCGCCCAGCGCCTCATTGATCTTTTCCTTGAAGCCCGGCTTATCGCGTATCTTTTCGTTGGTGTGATGGGTTTTCAGGTAACAGGCCGCACAGGCCGTCAACACATCCTGATTTCCCTGGGCCCGAGCATTGGCCAAGTTGCGGGCCGACAAGGCGGAAGCGGGTAATGCGCCGGCCTCGACATGGGCCACGGAAGCGCCGCAGCAGTTCCAATCGTTCAGGTCCTCCAGTTCGATGCCCAGTTTGGGCGCAACGGCCCGCAGGCTTACATCCAGATGAGACCCACTGCTTTCCGAACTGCAGCCAGGATAATAGGTATACTTCTTACCCATCAGATACCTTGCTCCCGCTTTTCTATCTCCGCCGCCTTTGCAAGGATGGCGTTCAGGTCCTTGGTGCCTTTTATCCTATGAGGCATGCCCAGGTGCATGCGTTTTGTCTTCACCAGCTTTATAGCAATGGACATGTTTGCCATGGCCTTCTTAATCGCCTCGCCCAGGCCAAAGGAAAGGTAGTACTTGAAGGTAAACAGCCGCTCATCCGTGCGGCCGAATTTCCTGGTGCTCCAGATGAAGGCTTTGGCGAAGCGGGCGTTGTCCGTTGTTTTGGCTTCCTGGTAGCCCATCCTCGCCGCCGCCCGGCCCAGGTCCTGCAAAATATACTGCACGGGCACGCCGCGGGGGCAGCGCACGACGCAGCTATAACACGACGTGCAGTTGTACATGGTGTTGGCCTTCAGCACGGCGTCCTTCATGCCGGCGCGGACCATCATGAACAGCTTGCGCGGGCCGTAATCCATTTCGGTGCCCAGCGGGCAGGAACCGGAACACACGCCGCACTGCATGCACATAGATAATTTGTCGCCGCCTTCGATGTTTTCGTATACCCAGCGGGCGAATCCCAGGTCGTACTTGCGGGCCGATTGTCCGGGGATGGTGGCGGCCATATTAGCAGTCATGACCTAAAACCCCTTGAACGGGTTGGCGTCCAATTCGCCGATCTTGCCGGCGAAGCGGTCGATCAGGTCGGCGACGCGGGCGGAATCGGCGATGGAGACCTCTTCGGAAATAACCCGGTCCTCTTCCAGCATCATGCTTTTCAGGGTTTCACCCACCTTGGACATGCGTTCCTTGGCGATGGCGCTGCCCTTGACGAAATGACATTGGTAGTCGTCGCCCGACTTGCAGCCCAGCAGCATGGCCCCGTCGTAACCCCGTTCAATGGCCGTCGAAACCCACAACATGCTGACCGAGCCCAGACAGCGCACGGGAATGGTGCGTACATAGGCGCTGTACTGGTGGCGGTTGATGCCGGCCATGTCCAGGGCCGGATAGGCGTCGTTCTCGCAGGCGAGGATCAGAATGCGGGGTTTCTCGGCGAATTCGTCGGGAATTTCCACGGCGCTGATCATGTCGCTGATCATCTGGACATTGTAGTTGTCGAAGCCGATGGTGCGCACCGGGCAGGCGCCCATGCAGGTGCCGCAGCGGCGGCAGCGGGTGATGTTGACCACCGGCTTGCCGTCCTCTTCCTCGTCGATGGCGCCGAAGGGGCATTCCACGGTACAGCGCCGGCACTTGGTGCAGATATCGTAACCGATCTTGGGGAAGGACAGGTCGCCCGCCCGGGGATGCACGGCGGCGCCTTCGGCGGCATTGCCGATCGCCTGGATGGCCTTCAGCACCGCGCCCGCCGCGTCGTCGGCGCTTTCGGCCATGCCCATGGGCCGGCGCACCGGACCGCAGGTATAGATGCCCGTGCGCCGGGTTTCATAGGGGAAGCAGATGTAATGGGAATCGGAAAAGCCGTCCGCCAGCATGGGGATGTGGGGGCCTTGCCGGTATTGCAGGTTGAGGATGGAGCCGCCGGTTGGCGTCTTGTCCTTCCACGGCCAGGGGAATCCTTCTTGTGGTTCTTCGCCTTCACCACCGTTAGCAAAGCCCGCGGACGGAATGGGCACCGCCGGGTTGATGTCGGCCTTCAACTGTTCCTGGAATTCGTCGGCTTCCGCCTCGGCGTCCGGGTTGGTGGAATTGGGCACCATGCCCGTCGCCAGCACCACCATGTCCAGGCCGGTCATCGGCACTTCCTCGCCCAACAGCGCGTCGTCGACGGTGACCGTCAGGTCGGCGCCGACGGATTTGACCTTGCCCTTGATGAAGACGACGCCGGCTTCCTGGGCCTGGCGGTAAAATTCCTCCGCCGTGCCCGGGGTGCGCAGCTCATCGAAAACAATATAGGCCATGGCGTCGGGGTCGGATCGCACCAGCAGCAGGGCCTGCTTGATGGATACCCCACAGCAGACGGACGAACAGTAGGGCAGGTGTTCCGGGTCGCGCGACCCGGCGCATTGGACGAAAGCCACGGTCTTGGGGGCCTGGCCGTCGGACTTGCGCCTGATGCCGCCATTGGCCAGCATTTCCTCCAATTCGACACCGGTGACCACATCGGGGGAAGCGCCGTATCCCAGGTGGCCCAGCTTGTTGGCGTCGTAGGGCCGCCAGCCGGTGGCGACGACGATGGCGCCGACGGTTTCCAAAACCGCCGCGCCGCCCCTGGTGATTTCCACCGTGAACTTGCCCGGCATGCCCTCGGTCCTGGTCACCAATGCGCCGGTCATCACGGTGATCTTGGAATCGCCTTCCACTTCCGATACCAACGCCCCCAGGTCGTTGTCCTGGGGGTCCCGGTAGGGTGGACGGTGGGGCAGGCGCCTGGACCACTTGGCCGCCCAGCCGCCCAAAGAATCGGCGCGTTCGATCAGCAGGACTTCATGCCCTGTCAAGCTGGCTTCGCGGGCCGCGCTCAGGCCGGTGACGCCGCCGCCGACAACCATGATCCGGCGGTTGAAGTCGCCCTCGGTCCAGGGTTGGGGCGTGTCGAACTTCGCCGCCTGGGCGATGCCCATGCGGACCTGGTCGGCGGCCAGCATCTGGGTATCCTCGTCGTTGGCCGGATGGCACCAGATTACCTGCTCGCGCAGGTTGGCGCGCACCACCTGGGTGCCGTTGAACTGGAATCGGTCGGTCATCACCCGGTGGGAACAGGCAGCGATAATCGCCTGATTGATTTCGCCGCCGTCGATATCGTCCTGAATGACCTTCAGGCCCTCGTCGCTGCACAGGGCGTCGTGCTGGCGGCACAAGGGCGCCTTCATTTCACTTACCGCCACCTGTTCAATGGCGTCCATGTCCACGGCGTCGCCGATGCCGCAGCCCTTGCACAGATAAACGCCGGCTTTGCGATCACTCATGGCATTTAACCCCTCACCGCCTGAATGGCCCGCAAGGCGGCGGCGGTGGCCGTTTGCACCGATGTGGAAACGTCGTTGGGCCCCTGGGCGACGCCGGCGGAGAATATGCCCGACCCATTGCCTGTTTTGGGTACGATGAAGCCGTAATCATCCATCTCCACCTCCACGGGGACCCGATACTCCCTGGCCGAACAGGGCTCCATGCCGGTTGCCAGGACAACGATGTCGTAGGCGTTGGCGTAGATATCCCGCCCCAGGGTATCCTCGCCGCAGACCGTCGGCCGACCGTCTTCGCCGACGACGATGCTGCCCGGTTTGGATTTGATGAAGTGGATGCCGGAATCCGCCTTTACCTTCTGGTAGAAGGCTTCCAGTTTGTCGTGGGCGCGAATGTCGATGTAATAGATATCGACCTGGGAATCGTCGTATTGCTGACGCACGAAGGCGGCGTGCTTGAGCGACCCCAGGCAGCAGATGGCGGAACAATAGGGCAGGTGGTTGGTGTCCCTTGACCCGGCACATTGGATCAGCGCCACCTTCCTGGCCGGCTCCCCATCCGACGGGCGGACGATTTGTCCTTTTGTCGGACCGTTGTGGGCGGCCAGACGTTCCATCTCCACGTTGGTGATGATGTCCGGGCTTTCGCTATAGCTGTATGGTTCGATTCTGGCGGCGTCATAGGGTTTCCAGCCGGTAGCCCATATGATGGCACCGACGGTCAGATCGAATGTTTTTTCTTTTTCTTCAAGGTCTACCGCGTCGTACTTGCAAGATGACTTTATGGCGTCCCCTTCCGGGGTTCCCACTACCGAACCGTCGATGACGTAGCGCATGGGAAAGGCCATCTCGTGGGGCAGGTAGGCCGCTTTCACCGTGTCCAGGCCATAGTTGAAGGGATTGGGAATTTCCGACGTGGCGGCTTCGGAACATGCGCCGCAGGCGGTGCACTTGGCGTTTACATGACGGGGCGTGGTCTTGACCGTGACTTTGTAGTTGCCGGCCTGGCCTTCGACGGTCGCCACCTGGGCCATGGTGAAAAGCTTGATGTTCTTGTTTTTCTTGATCCGCTGGTAGTTGATTTCCAACCCGCAGGTGGGATGGCACAACTTGGGGAAATAACGGTTGAGTCCGGCCACCCGGCCACCCAGGGTAGGTGAGCGTTCCAGCAGGACCACGTCAGCGCCTGCTTCGGCGGCTTCGATGGCGGCGCTGATGCCGGCGATACCACCGCCGACCACCAAGATGGTCTGGCTGTTGGGGGCCATGGATACCTCACCCAGAACTTACTTTTTGTCGCCGGCTACCCCTGAAGACAAGGCGGATAGCAGCGTTTCAAGCGGCTTTTCTACACCAATCTACACCGAAATCGTATATTAGAAAAAAGTTATTTTCAATAGGGACTCTGGCCGTTCTCTGATCTATCGGGGCCCGTCCATGGGATGTCGGCCCGAAGTCAAACTTCATGTGGGTTTATAAAACGGCCCGGTCACCTTGACCGGCTGCCCCGGGACCGGAACCTGGCTATCATTTGCGCGCACGTTCACCGCAGCCTGCGGACGACGGAATGGTTGCGCGGTAACGGCTTTGACAACACTATCGGTCTGCGTGGCGGCATTGCGGCCTGGAACCAGCGGGCCGGACCTTCATAAGCTTTCAATCCGCCTGATGGCGGGCCTCGAAAATGAAGCCGAGAAAATTCATCAGCAATTGGGCGGCCAGCATGGCGGTGATTCCGGCGTGGTCGTAATCGGGGGCGACTTCGACAAGGTCCATGCCGGCCACGTCGCCCCGCCTGGCCAGTCCCTGCAATATCTCCAGCACTTCGTAATAGAGGAATCCGCCATGGCTGGGGGTGCCCGTGCCCGGGGCGATAGAGGGGTCGAAGCCGTCGATGTCGATGGTGACGTAATAGCGCACCCCTTCGGGGATGCGCTTGAGGACGCCTTTTGTGCCCAGTTGGCGCACCTGGCGGACGGACAGGATGTCTGAGCCCGCCTTGCGGGCGTCGTCATAGTCGGAGCGGTTGGAGGACGATACGTTGCGGATGCCCATCTGGGTCATGCCGGTGACGTGGCTCATTTCCGATGCCCGGCGCAGCGGGTTGCCGTGGCCGTAGCGCACCCCGTGGCGTTCATCGACGAAATCCAGGTGAGCGTCGAAGTGAACGATATGCACCGGCGGTTCCCGGTCGAAGGCCTGCATCACCGGTGCGTGGATGGCGTGGTCGCCGCCCAGCACCACCGGCAGGGCGCCGGATTTCAAAATCTGCCGCACCGAGGCCTCGGTATTGGCGTGGCTCCCGAGGGTGTCCGTATGGATGATATCCACGTCGCCCACATCGACTATGCGGACCCGGTCGGCGGGTAGGTAGACGGTGTCGTCTTCGTAATCGTAGGCGCCGCCGTGGCCGAAGGAAAAAACGGTGGAGGCTTCGCGAATGGCCCGCGGGCCGAAGCGGGCGCCGGGCCGGTACTGGGTGCCCATATCGAAGGGCACGCCGAGCACAGCCACGTCGGCGTCGATGGCCTCCCAGTCGGTACACGGGGGCTGCTTGGCGAAGGTGCAATGGCCGACGAAGGGCAGGTTCAGCCGACCCGTTTCGTAGCCGTGACCCTTGTCCGATGTATTCATGACGCCGCCTCCCTTTGACTCGTTCGCCTACGCCCTATGATCGGGTCCTTTCAGAAAGTATCCGAATAGATCATCCGCAGATTCCAATTGGCGTTGTCCAACAACGGCAGGCCGGCCATGGCCCACCGGTCCGCCGGTACTTCGTCGTCAACCGCCCGGACGAGTACGCCCGGTTGGTAGTTTTCGACGCCCGACGATTCATCGACGCGTCTGAAACCGGCATTGCGAAGAGCGCGCATCGCCCTGGATGGCATGGCCGCTGTCCAGATGGCCGTGGCATGGGAACGGTTGTGATGAAGGGCAGTGAAAAGCAGGTCTTCAAAGACGCTTGACCGGGTTGCTTCCCATTCGACGATCTGCGTTACCTTAGCCCGATTGTAGCGCGCCGTTCGCAAGACCAGAAAACCTTCAAGCCCGCGGTCCTGCCAAAAAAGAAACCTGTAAACGCAGAGCGGATTCTGGAAACGCCAGGCATAGTATCGCCGGTCCCTGACGTGCTGCATGGGTCCGTGGCGCCCGGCCCGCACGACGAGCTCTTCCATATTTGTGGGTTTTGGGATTTTTTTGATGGATACATGGCGTTCGGCCTGGCGAACACGCGTCTGGAGTTCGGGAGAAACCTCACCGGGGCCCCGCGCCGCCATCCGATAGGGCCCGACCGAGCGCCAACCCGAATTAATGGAACTGAAAAAGGTCGCCGGCGTGGCGCTGAAATTGAGAACGTAATCGTGACCCAAATCGGACAATCGGGCGATGGCGGCGGTATTGATTCTTTTAACCAGACCCCGTTTCCGGTGATCGGGCGCGATAACCAAATCGCCGCCGACCAGGATGGTCCTGGTTTGACCCGGCGAGCCCATCCGCCATTTGGCCCCGTACATGCCGCGCATGCCGATGACCTTACCTTCGGCCAGGGCCATAGTGATCAGGGGTGTTTCAAGGTATGGGTTTTGTTCGTATTTCCACTTCAAATAGGCGGAATTAACCTTGGCGTCGGGGCTCCATAAATGGGTTTGAAGTTCCAGGACCTTATCCCTGAACTCAGGCGCATAGGGGAGAATTTGGTAATCCATTCCGACCGACCCTTGAAGCTCCTTGTTTCACTGTGGCAAACCGGGCGTTGGCAAGAGTATCCTGCCGGAATTGCGTTTAACAGCCACAGGCTGTTCTTCTTAGCTCCACTCTCGGGGCTTGTTCAAGGTTTGGCAAGACACAATACCGCCGGAAGCAGAACCGGCTGTAGTTCATGCAAGGCGGGGATAATTGATGCTGAATTCCACCCCAGACGGCGGCAATACCGCGACCTTCATTCTGCTCAGTTTTGCGCGGCCGCAAAACATGCAGCGCGTTGTCAACACCATAAGGAAAGCCAATTCCTGTGGCCGCGTCATTCTCAGCAACAACCAGCCCGATATTGACATATTCGACCATATCGACCCCCCATTGCCTGGGCTGGAGGTTATTCAGCAAGAACAGCAATGGGGTCCCGTCAAGCGGTTTTGCATCGCCAGAGAATGTAAGGGCGAGCACTTCGTCTGTCTCGACGATGATATTTTTCTGACCCCCCTACAGATAGACAAGCTGGTTGGACATTTAGTCGAAAATCCATCCCGGCCTCACGGTATCGGCGGTGAGATCATAAAGCGTCAAGATGGGAAGCTGACCGTTCTGCGTGGCCGGTATAATTTTTCCGGTGAGGTGTCCACATTGAACCGTGTCTATGCTTTTACGCGGAAACACGTCAGGCGGTATTTCCAGCTGCTGGAAAAACTGGGTATAGAGGATCCCCGGGATTTGGGGCCGGCCGATGATATTGTCCTCAGTTTTTGCGGCAACGGCTGGCCCAAATGCCATGACCTGGGCCCATTTGAAAATTGTCCGACGGCGCGTCAAAAAGGCGTCGCCCTGTGGAGGGCGGAAGGTTTCTACGAACGGCGCATGGAAATTTTTGTGCGACTGCTTGACTTGGTACGAGAAAAATGAGGTCGGATAGGCAAGTCAGTCGCCGCCAACACCGGGAATATTGACCATAAGGTAGTGATTTCATTACCTTGTAAAGTATTGTTGTATTAATTTAATTCTTAATATACTTTTTCTTTCATGAGGGGCGTAAAAAAATATCCGCTGCTATCCGTAGTCATTGCCTTAAGCCTTCTCTTTAGCGGGCTGGCCATGGGTAGAATGGCTGCGTCCGCGGCCATGGCATCGGTTTTCGCCAGCAACAGCCAAGGAACTATCGATCAAAGCGCCATGGCCAGATGCCCGGTGATGAAGGCCGGCTCGGGCTGCCGCCACCAGAACGCCGGCGATTGCAATTCTTGCGTCCAGATCACGCAGATCGCGCAGGACCGAAATAGCCTGAACCGGGAGGCGCTGCCTGGATTCCTGTCGGTACCACAGGAAGCGCCTCCACCCGACCGGTGGCTCCTGGTCGAACCAGCTCCTCCCAAATTCACCTTCACTGTCTGAACCCTGTACCGGTGGCCGCAAGGCCATTGGAACGGATTAAGCAACGACAGGCCCCGGCGGCGGAATTTCCGTGCGTCGATCCCGCGATAAACCGGGAATCAGGGGGTCAAGGAGGTTACATGCAAAACGCCTTAGGATTGATGGGAGAGCAATACATTCTTTTCGGGATCATGCTCGCCTTAGGTTTCGCGGGTATCGCCGCGATGTTTTTCGCCCTGTTCACGCCGGGCCGGTGGAAGGTACCTTATTCGATGGAGGTGATCTTCGCCCTGGTGATTGCCGCCGTTACTTTTGGCGGCGCCTTGGTCAGCCAGGCGACGGTGGACGATTATTGGTCCGACGTTCCCAATATCGAGGAATTGGCCAAAGTATCCGGAAAGGTCGCCATCGACGTGGATGCCGACGCCTTCGACAAGGTGGTTACCGCTTATTTGTATCAATGGGGATTCATCTTCATCAACCCCGACGGCAGCGCGACGCGCAACGCCCTG
Organism: Alphaproteobacteria bacterium; assembly: GCA_024278615.1. GTDB lineage: Bacteria > Pseudomonadota > Alphaproteobacteria > Rhodospirillales > 2-02-FULL-58-16 > JAJRSS01. Next base: position 5,144 of record JAJRSS010000293.1, on the reverse strand, counting down.
GCGGTCAAGCCCGGCGAGCGGGTCCTGGTTCACGTGACGGCCAACGACGTCATTCACGGCTTCCAGATACCGGCGGTCGGCCTGACCACCGAGGTCGATCCCAAGGCGGTGCGGTCGACCTGGTTCCGCGCCCCCAGCAAGCCCGGCAAGTACCTCATTCAATGCATGGATTACTGCGGCATCGGCCATCATCAGATGAAGGCCTGGCTGGTTGTCGAAGGTGAAGAAAAAGACGAAGGGGAGCACGGCTGATGTCCAGCGACTATCAATATCACAAAAGCTTGAATTGGGAGCCGGAGGACCTTTTCTCCAAATACTCCTTTACGCAGTTGATCACCACCAGCGATGCCCGGCTTCTTGGACTCAAGGGCATGCTGTTGGCGCTGATCATGCTTGCCATCGGCGGCGCCATGGCCATGACCATGCGCGTCGAGCTGATGGAACCGGGGATCCAGTTTATCGGTCCCAAGCCCTATATCAACGCCGTGACCCTTCATGGGTTGATCATGGTGCTGGCCTATTCGGTTCCGTTCGCGACCGCCGCCTTATATTTTATCCTTCCGACCACCCTTGGCCTGGACGGCATTAAGTCCCCGTGGGCGGCGCATATGAGCTTTCTGACCCTGATATTGGGCGGAGTGTTGCTATTCATTTCCAGGCCCGACTTCACCTGGTCCTTTTATGCCCCCCTGAGTCTGCGTGTCGCCGGCGACATCGTGTGGATGGCGCACATCGCGATTATCCTTGTCGGTATCAGCGAGTTCCTGGGCGGTATTCCACTATTGAGAACAGCGTTGGCGTGGAAAAAGAAGACGGGCGGCCGTTGGATCGACATGCCGCTGTCGGGCTGGGGGGCGCTGACCGGAGGGCTTTTTCTACTGCTGTCGGCGCCGATGCTTTCCCTTGTCGGGTTCATCATGTTGACCGACTATTTGGAGATATCGGCCATTTTTGAACCGGCGCGGGGCGGCGATGCCCTGACCTTCCTGTTCATGAGCTGGTTCTATGGCCATCCGGCGGTTTACCTGCCGCTGGTGCCGCTGATCGCCGTGCTCTATCACATGCTGCCGCGTTTGTTGGGCCGCAACCTGTGGAGCCATATGTCGGGCGTGATCGCCTTTTCGGCCCTGTTCCTGGTCGGCTTCGGCGTCTGGGTGCACCATTTCCAGCCCAATTTCACCGTCCACAGCCTGCTTAATTTCTTCTTCCAGTTCATGACCATGTTGATCATCGTCCCAAGCTCGCTGCATGTCTTCAACTGGGTGGCGTCCATGTGGCAGGGGCGGATTTCCCACGAGACCCGGGCGACGATACCGTTCAAGTTTATCGCCGGGGCGGTATTCATGATCATCGTCGGTGGGGTCAATGGGTACCTGAACGGCAACATCGCCGTCGATACGGACTTCATCCACAACACCTATTGGCTGCCGGCCCACTTCCACGCCATGTTCTTAGGATTCATCGGCATGATGTCCATGGCGGTGTTCTATTCCATCTATCCCTTCGTTACCGGGAGAATGTTCAATCAGACCCTGGCCAACCTGCACTTCTGGCTGTGGTTGCCGGGTATTTTCTCCCAGGTGATGTTGATGTTCTGGCTTGGCCTGACCTATCACCCGCGTTGGGTGGTCGATTACCTGCCGTTGCCCGAATGGGTGACGGGGCAGTTCTGGCTTTCCATTGCCGGTTTCGTCAATGGATTGGGTTTCCTGATTTTCGTCATCAACATTCTGGTCAGTGCCCGCTGGGGTAAAGCCGTCACCGGCGATCCATGGCCCGTGCCCGATACGTCAATGGCCGACCAGGCCGTTGTCCAACCAGCCGAATAGGGGAGACAGAAAAATGATTTGGAGAATCTGGACACTTTTGCTGGTGGTTTTGGTTGGCGGCGTTTGGTTGCTCGCCATTCCTTATTCGCCCAAGCCAACCTTGAAAACGGGCACGGTGATCGGCCTCTACCGCGACATGGGCATGGTGCCCGAGGTCGGTGCGACCACGGTTTCCGGGGATGTGGGCCATGATGTCTTCGAGGTGCCGGAGACCGATGCCGAGCACCTGAAGGAAGCGATGGCTTCAGGCGGTATGGATGGCATGGATATGGACGGCATGAAGGGCATGGCCAAGAAGCCTGCCGACGACCATGCCGAGGACGGGATGGCAAAGAAGCCCATGGAAGGGATGGCCATGAAGCCCGTCGACGACCATGCCGAGGAAGGCATGGCCAAGGAAGGGATGAAAGGCATGGCTATGGAGGGGATGAAAGGCATGGCCATGGATACAGAAGAGGACCATGGCAAAGAAGAAGAGGGTCACGGCGGCGGCGGCATGGCTCAGGGGCTGTCCGTCATCGCCAAGGGAACGGTGGCGCAGGTAGACGCGGCCATCGCCGCCAAGGGAATTGAACTCGCCGCCACCGCCACCATCGAGATGAAGGAATGGCGGTTCGATTCCCCTAACGTAACCATGAAACCGGGTACCTTCGTGCGCCTGAAGGTCAGAAACACGGGCAGCATTCCCCACGAGTTCATGATCATGGGCGCCGCCGCCATGCAGGCGGTCAATTACCGCCTGGACCGGCCGGATTGGAACCTGTTGGAACACGAAGCCCTTTCCGAGGTGCCGTTCGTGTTGCCCGGTGACGGCTTTGATATGGTGGTGCAGATCCACAGGCCGGGCATGTGGATGTACATGTGCATGTTCCCCTATCACATGCAGTTGGGCATGATGGGAGCGCTGCTGACCCCGGGCATGGAGGGGATGATGAAGGGCATGAGCATGTGATCGGCGGGTAAACCGTCAACCCGAAGAACCCGGCCTGAAAGGGCCGGGGTTTTCGTCGCATGCGCAAGTCCTGCCCTTGACACTCTCTTTGAGGAGATAGAATTCCCAACAACAGGATAGAACGCTAGACGGCGGGCGTGGAAAACCTGTAATGAGGAGAAACGGCTCGTTTTGGCCCCGCTTATTGACACGAGACAACATTCCCTGATGGGTAAACGGCGGCTTCAGGGGCTAAAAAGGCATTTTTCGGATTCGGCATCGGAATTTTGGCTTTTTTTACCAGTGATTCCCGTAAAACGGTGAAATTCACGCCAATTTATGCCCTTAAACACGCTTTAATGGCCATTTTTTAGGACCTGCGGAAAACGGCCTGTGGAATTTCCACCTCCGGATGACCGGTGTTTATTAGAATATTGTAATTTAAGGTGGCGCGGTCCGGGGCGAATTTGCTACAAACTTTGCCGTCGGTCCAGTCGTTCCGGCGAATTCACATCATGTCAGGGGGGTCTTTTCCATGTCCAAGCTGGTTCCAGCCCACGGCGGCGGAGAATTGAAATCGCTGCTCATGCCCCAGGCCGAACGGGCCGAAGAACTGAAACGCGCCGAAAGCCTCAAAAAGGTCCCCATGACCAGCCGGGAAACCTCGGACGCCATCATGATGGCCATGGGCGCCTATACGCCGCTGGACGGTTTCATGGGCGAAGCCGACTGGAAGGGCGTTTGCGGCGAAATGAAAATGGCCTCGGGTGGCAATGCCGGCCTGTTCTGGCCCATCCCGGTGACCCTTTCCGCCTCCCGGGAACTGGCCGACACCATTGCCGACGGTGAGGAAGTGGCCCTGGTGGACGGCGAGTCCGGCGAAATCATGGCGGTCATGACCGTTGACGAGAAATACGGCATCGACAAGGCATTTGAAGCCCAGCACGTGTACCGCACCACGGATACCGAACACCCGGGCGTGGCCAAGGTCATGGACCAGGGGCCGGTCAACCTGGGTGGCCCGGTGACCGCCCTTTCCGAAGGGGAATACCCGGAAAAGTACAAGGGCCTCTATATGAGCGCCGCCCAGTCGCGCGCCCTGTTCACCGAGAAAGGCTGGTCCCGGGTGGCGGCGTTCCAGACCCGCAACCCCATGCACCGCAGCCACGAACACCTGGCCAAGATCGCCGTCGAGGTTACCGATGGGGTATTCATTCACCAGGTGCTGGGCAAGCTCAAGCCCGGCGATATCCCGGCGGAAACCCGCACCCAGGCCATTCAGGCGATGATCGATCACTATTTCGTCGACGGCACCGTGGTTCAGGCCGGCTATCCCATCGAAATGCGCTACGCCGGACCCCGGGAGGCCCTGTTCCACGCCCTCATCCGGCAGAACTTCGGTTGTTCGCACCTGATCGTCGGGCGCGACCACGCCGGCGTCGGCGACTATTACGGACCCTTCGACGCCCATCATATCTTTGATGACCTGTGGGAAGGTGCCTTGCATACCCATCCGCTGAAGATCGACATCACCTTTTACTGCACCAAGTGCTACGGCATGGCGACGGCCAAGACCTGCCCCCACGGGGACGGGGACCGGATCAACATATCCGGCACCAGGCAGCGGGAAATGCTGATCGCGGGCGAGGACATCCCGGCCGAATTCAGCCGCCCGGAAGTTATCGCCATCCTCAAGGAATATTACCGCTCCTTGTAATCGGCGCAGGCAAGCATCAGAATATTCGGGAGCACAATCCCGGAGACTGATTTGCCCGAAACGGAACGCCGGTACGTAACCATCTCGCCGGACCTGAAAACGGCTGCCGGCTTCGATTCCGCCGAAGGGGCCGAAGCGGCGGCATTGGCTTTTGGCGACGGCGCCCACGTGGTCGATACACAAAGCTCATCCTATCATCCTTCGGTGATGAAGGTGGAGCAAGGCGCATTGGGACTGGTGGGGTACTGCTCCCTCGACGCCCGCATGGGACTGGACGCCAACCTGCTGGAAGCGGCAAAAAAAGGCTACCCGCCCCTGGTTCGGGCTTATCTCGCCCGGGGCGCCGATGCGGCGTCCATGGACGGCAGGGGCGGTACGGCCCTGCACTGGGCGGTGGCCGGTGGCGCCGTGGAAGCGGTGCGATTGTTGTTGGACGCCGGCGCCGACCCTGGCGCCGCTGATGCCAAAGGCACGACGCCCCAGGACGTGGCGGAAAGAAAGAATAGACCGGACCTGGCGGAAATACTCCGTTCCCCGTGAATAACCCCAAACGCCTTTGATTTACTGAGCCTTTTCGCGGATTTGAAGTAACGGAATTTGCAAGAAAACGTAGTTTTGGAGGTCGTTTTCTTGCGATTTGGGATTCAAATTTCGGCCCATTTGTGAT
>JAJRSS010000292.1 GCA_024278615.1 Alphaproteobacteria bacterium | reverse complement strand
TCCGAACATCATGGCGCCCAGGCACAGGGGGGATACGCGAAGGCCGCCATGGCCCAGTTGCCGGTATTGCATACGCTGTTTTCTCCTATGAATTCCCGCCCAGGAATTCCTCTATGACGTCGGCCAGGTCGTCGGCGTAAAGATCGAGGAAAAAGTGATCCGCATCTTCGATGACCTGAACCTTGAGGTTCGGATTGGCGATCGGCGCCAGCTTTTCCGGAATACCGGGAACCACCGTATCCTCGGAACCGGCGACCACCAGGACCGGTTTTTTGATCGCCTTCAGCGCCGAGATCAGGTCCGAGTATTCGCCAGCCCCATAGTAGGAAACGAAGGCGGCGGCGGAAACGGTGGCGTCGGAACAACCGAGGAAATTGACCACCTTGAATGTTTCCGCTCCCCGGCCCGATTCAACCAGGGCGCCGGCCTTGGCCAACAGCGGCGGAAGGTCCACGCCGAACCGGGTTTTGTACCCGGCGGCCTGGGATTCCCCGGTCCAGTTGCCGGGGGCGACAAGGACCAGGTTGGCGACGGCGTCATGGCCCCGCGCGGCGCCAAACCAGGCCGATTGGTTGCCGCCCCGGGAATGGCCCAGCAGGGTGACCCTGCCCGCCCCCTGCTCTTTGAGCCAGGCGAGCCAGGCGCCGATCTCGTCCAGGGCGTCCGTATGCCGGTGGGTATGGGTCCGGGTGCAATCGTTCATGCCGCGCCGGCCGCTCTGGTTGAGGCTGAGAGTAACCGCCAGGGTGCTGATCCGCCGTTCCTTGAGCAAATCCTGAAGGGTGGCCATGATTTCCATGCGGTTGTGAGCCATGGTCCCATGGACCATCAGGACCACCCCGTCCTTCAGGGCCTTGCCGTCCGCCAGTTCGAGATTGCCGTTCAGGCCCATCCCCTTGAAGGTCAGGACGATTTCCTTCGCCCGAAGGGACGGTGCATAGGTCAGCCCCGCCACCACCACGGCGGCGAGAAAAGCGGTTAGGGTGGCCCGCCTCATGGTTCGGTTCCTTATCCCCTGCTTCGGATAGGCCCTGTATACCAATTTGCCGGCCAACCGCCAAATCTTGGAAACGGCCAATCGGCCGCTAAACACCGTTGTCGGCGGCGCCTAAAAACGGCATTATCCAGGGCAATTGCCCCGCCCGGAAAAACGGGCGGCGGCGGCCGGTATCTATGAGCATCCATGGGCGTCAAAAATGAACAAAGCTGATACTTCGCTTTTTGTTTTCCCAAGCCCCGCGTGGCGGGCCTGGACGGGTTTCACTTTCCCCCTCCTTGGCACCCTCCTGGCCGCCCTGGTGTTGGCGGTTCTGATGACGTTCGCGGCGTCGGCTCAACAATCCCCGGCGGACGTGGCCAAGGCGACGGAAAGCCTGTTCGAGGCCGTACACCAGAATGACATGGCGGCGGCCCAGGCCAGTGTCGCATCCGGCGCCGATATCAACGCGACCAACGATTGGGGGGTAACGCCGATCGACCTGGCCGTGGACAAGGGCCATTTCGACATCGCCCATTATCTTCTTTCCGTTCGCAATGCGCGAAGCCAAGCCATCGCCCAGGCCCAACAGGCGGAGCCCAACCCAACGGCGATACAGTCCGTTACGGTCACCCAGGGCGCGGGCGTTCCTCAACCGGCGCCCACCCTCGCCGTGGAAGCCGCCCCCCTGTCGCCCCAGGTTCCGCCAGCGCCGGCCTTGAAGGGCCCCAACCCGTTCGACCCCAGCACCATGACGGCGGGCTCGCAATTGTCCACCGCCGGCCAGGGCACCGATCCCAATCCGATCCAGGCAACCATCCCCGCCCGACTGCCGCAGGCCGTGCCCAAGGTGGCGGCTCCCGCACCCTATAAAATTCAAGTCTCGGCGGCGCCAACCCGCACTTTACCGGCGACCGCCCCGTCAGTTCCCGCCAAGACCCCTGAACCGAAACAACCGGAAGGCGCTCAAAGCCCCGCCGACAAGATTTTCGGGGCACTGGCCAGTGCCTTCAAAGGGGAAACAAGAAAGAGCAATCCGGCGGTTCAGGCGGCGGCGATGGCCAAGCTTCCCTTTGGCGCGCCGATCAAAAGGCAAACGGTGGTCCTGCCGCCCAATCACCTGAAAGGCACGACCCTGTTCGTCGGCCAGGGCAGCGTACTGGGACGTTCGCAACAGGCCACCAACCCGGCAAACCCCGCACCCTGCGTCTACACCCGGCAGGGCGCCGTCGCCTTGTGCGTGGAACCGGTGGAGTGGCCTGCCGAAACCAAAGGTTATTTCGATATCCGCTCGATTCTGTATAAGGGCACCAAGGCTATCGTCCGCTACGATGGTGGAACCGCTACCCGTTACCATGTGCTTTTCCCGTCGGATTCCTTTGACGATGTGGTTGCCTTCTTCCAGGGCCGTTTCGGGCCACCCACCCGATCCGGTGTGCTTCCGATCAAATCCATCGGCACCCTGAGAAAAGAAAATCCGGTTGCCACCTGGATAAGCCTGAACGATGCCGGCAACTTCGTCACCACCCTGGAAATTCGCGCCGTGGATGACGTGCGGGGCGGAATACCGGACCTCAGGTACGGTGTGGTTATGCTGATGCCCGCCGCCGGGGCGCCCAAATTGCCGCGCCGTTCCCTGCTGAAGCTGATGACCATGGGGTCCGGCGTCTGAAAACCGCCAACGGCCTGTTTCAAAACCACCCGAACCAGCCCTTCATATAGAGGTGCAGCAGATCGCGCGGAGTGGCGCCCTGCGCGCTTTCCCGGAACGGATCGAAGCCGGCCTTTTCGAGTCTGGCCAGATACTTGCGCGCCAGAACAGCGGTGAGCACGACGGGAGCGGCCGCTTTCCGCGCCTGATCCTGAATCTGGGCGCCATGCAATTCCTCCAGGTGGAAAAGGGCGCGCCGGGCAACGCCTTCAACCACTTTCGCCAACGCTTCCGTGGACCGGAGTTCAAACAGGTCCCGAAGGTCGAGGCCCTGGGCGTCGATCAGGTCGGCGGGCAAATACACCCGCCTCGCCCGGGCGTGAAAAGGCACCGCCCGCATCAGCCCGGTCAGCGCCCAGGCCATGCCGGCGTGGCGCAGGGCTGTGTCCCCGGAAACGCCAAGAACTTCACCGCACAATCGATTGAGGGATACGCAAGTGGCTTCGGCATATCCGGCCAGGGCATCCATGTCTTCCGGCGGCTCTTCCTCCAGGTCGAAGGCCCGCCCGTCCAGCATGGCGCCGAAGTGGCGGCGGCTCAGCCCGAATTCGCTGACGGCTCGCCCCAGGACCCCAATAACCGGATGTTTGGGAACCGGGCCTTCCCCGAACACCCCGTCAATGGCATCCCGCCACCATTGCAGGCGCATCTGCCCCAGAAGCGGCTCGCGGACGGTTTCGGCGATTAGGGCAATTTCCAGGTTGAAGGCATAGAGCGCGGCAAGCGCCCAAATGCGGTCCCTGGGAGCGAACTGGGCGCACAGGTAGCGGTCCCGGTCATTCCGGTGTATACTATCGAGACAATAATTGATTGATTCCTGTTCGTCCGTCACCGAATCCCTCTCCGGTAAAGCCCGGCACCTGCTCACGAAGTTTCTCGCCACCGGCGCCAAGCCTGAAAGCAGGTACAAATTATTGAGTCTTCGGCGCCAGGTTTTTCCTGTTCAAACCCGCCAACGCCCCTGCTATCACTGAATTCACCTTTAGCATTGAAGCCGGGCCATTGAAGCCTATATATGGAGCCAAGCTTAGAGGAATTCCAATAAGCAAATTAAAGTCCTAATCACAAAAGAAAGGGGATGAGCCCATGGCCGGCATCCTTAGCAATTTGAAATCGACCGTCATCACCGGATTCGTATTGACGGTCATCATGATCATCATCGTTGTCGCCGCCACCGGCGAAGGCATGCCAGGCGACACCGCCTGGATCGCCTTCATGTGGCGCTGGCTGCACGTCCTTAGCGCCGTAATGTGGATCGGCCTTCTGTGGTATTTCAACTTCGTCCAAATCCCAAACATGCCCAAAATTCCGGACGATCAGAAACCAGCCATCGGCAAGGTGATCGCTCCGGCGGCGCTGTGGTGGTTCCGCTGGGGAGCGATGGCGACCATCGTCACCGGCCTGCTACTGGCGATGGGCAACGGTTATCTGGTCGAGGCGATGACGCTCGGTCTCACCGACGGCGTCGCCAAGCATACCGCCATCGGCATCGGCATGTGGTTGGGTATCATCATGTGGTTCAACGTGTGGTTCATCATCTGGCCGAAACAGAAGATCGCCTTGGGCATCGTCGAAGCCGAGGCCGACGCCAAGGCCGCCGCCGCCAGGACGGCGATGTTGTTCTCGCGCACCAACACCATGCTGTCGTTCCCCATGCTGTACGCCATGGTCTCGGCGCAAAACCTGTACTGAGACTTCGGGAAATCGCGTTCGGAAAACGGGGCCTTCGGGCCCCGTTTTTCATTAGTCCACCGCCACCAGGGCGGCGGCCGCGGGGCGGTCCTCTTCCGCCAGCACGTTGAAGGTGCGGCAGGCGGCGCCCGTATCCATCCATTCCAGGCCGATGCCCAATTCGCGCAGGGCGGCGGCCAGCCCGGCGGGCGGAGGTATATGAATCCGGCCACAGCCGACCAGCAGGATGCGGGGCGGCGGCTTTTCCACCGTCACCGCCTCCAGGGTTTCCAGGGTGATCCGCGACCCTTCGGCGACCGTCCACGCCAGGGTGCGGCCGCGGAACACCAGGACCGAGCCTTCGTGGACCTGGCCGCCGATGCGAAAGCGGCCATCGCCATAACTGTTGATGATCTGGCGTCCGGCGGAAACCATATTCAAACCTTGAGGCGAACCTGAAGGTATATCGTCAAGACCCGGCACGACTTGTCAGGTCGCTTTTTCGGCCGCAGCTTCTTTTTCCGCGCCGCCGCCTGTGCGCCGGCCCACGTTCAAGTACAGCAGCGCCGGCACGGCGAGGCAGACCGACGAATAGGTGCCGATAAGAACGCCCCAGATCATGGCGAAGCTGAAGCCGCGGATGACCTCGCCGCCGAGGAAATACAGAGCCAGCAGAGCCAGCAGGGTAGTGACGCTGGTTATGATGGTGCGGGACAGGGTTTCGTTGATGCTGCGGTTCAACAGTTGGGGCAAGGGCAGGGTTTTATATTTGCGCAGGTTTTCCCGCACCCGGTCGAACACCACCACCGTATCGTTGATGGAATACCCGGCGATGGTCAGTATGGCGGCCACCGTGGACAGGTTGAAATCAAGGCCCAACAAGGAAAACAGGCCGATAGTGGACAGAACGTCGTGAATCAGGGCAATGACGGCGCCGAGGCCGAACTGCCATTCAAAGCGGAACCACACGTAAATCAAAATGGCGATCATGGCGAAGCTGACCGCATAGATCCCGTCCCAGAACAACTCCTCGCTGACCTTGGGGCCGACAAATTCGGTGCGCCGG
>JAJRSS010000291.1 GCA_024278615.1 Alphaproteobacteria bacterium | reverse complement strand
GGCCGATCACCGGGACTGCTTCCTGAGCGCTGAAGACAAGGCCCGGCACAAGGCGATCATGATCTGTTCGTCCAGGGCCGAGCCTGGGGAAACCCTGATTCTCGATATCTGACCCTACATTGGACGGCGGCAATAATTTCCGGCGACTTAGGGTCGCTTATCCTCGACGAAGGATTTGAAATCCAGATCGGTGGTAATCACGTCATCCATCAGGAAAAACACCAATTCCTTCTTCAGGCTTTCCCGCGCCTTTTCATTGACGCCGGCCATATCGGCGAATTCCAGGATGTGATCCATCTTTTTGTTGAGGCGGATATGATGGGCGCAGTGCTCCTGAAGGCCCGGATAGCCGGCCTTGGCCAGAAAACGTTCCTCGCGGCGGAAATGCGCCTTCGAGAAGTTGACGAACTCCTGCACCTTGCTCTTGCAGTCCCCGGTCTTTCCGTCATCAAGCATGGCGACGATCTCGTTGAGCATTTCGATGAGACGCCGGTGATCCTGGTCCAATTCGCCGCAATCCAACTCAAAGGTTTCGGAAAATTCTACCATTTCAGCATGTCCTCGATTTTTTAGTTTTCGTGAATACAAGCTGGTTCGGATCGGTCATTTATACCCGAAAGGCGGTTTTCGGACGACCCCGTATTCGGGCCTCGGCGAACAACCGTCAAAAGTACGGGTTTCATTCGGCTACCTCGGCCCGGTATTCCGCGGCAGCGGTTTGGGTTGCGATCGAAGGGCGGGTTTGCCCTTCTCCTTCAATGGGAAAGACGAAGGCGTATTCGTGATCCAAACTTACCGTGATGCTCTTTTTCAGTTCGACTTCGAAGGTCCGGTGGACGCGGACATACAACTCCTTCCCGCTAACGCCTCCTATTCGCACCCGGGCGATGTTGTCATGACCCAGCAAGTGATTGGATATGATCTCCGCCGCCACGCCGCCGCCGCTTTCCAGGATCACCCCTTCCGGACGGACCAGAACCTGTACCGCCACGCCATCGGCAAGGTCGGTGGCCACCGGTCCCAAGGGCGTTTCCACCCGGCCGTTGATGACCACGCCTTCGAACCGGTTCATCACGCCGAACAGCCTGGCGACGAACTCGTGGTTGGGGTGATAGTAGATTTCATGGGGCCGGCCGGCCTGCAGGATGCGGCCGTTCGAGCCGATGATCTTGATCCGGTCGGCCATGAACATGGCTTCTTCCGGGTCGTGAGTGACCATCAGGGTGGCGACGCCGCTGTTCTTGAGCACGCCCAGCGTTTCCTCGCGGATGGTCTGGCGCATGCTGGTGTCGAGACCGGAAAAGGGTTCGTCCAGAAGCAGCAGGTTGGGTTCCGGCGCCAATGCCCGGGCCAGGGCCACCCGCTGCTGCTGGCCGCCGGACAGCATGTGCGGGTAACTGTCGGCGCGCTTGGTCATCCCCACCTGATCCAGCATGTCCATGGTCCGCGCCCGCGCCTTGTCCGCGTCCATGCCCAACAGGCCAAAGGATACGTTTTCGGCAATGCTCAGATGGGGAAACAGGGCATAGTCCTGAAACATCAGGCCGACATGCCGGTCTTCCGGATTAACGTGGAGCTCCGGGGTAGCGACGGTGACGCCGTCGATGACGATGGTGCCCTGCTGAACCTTTTCCAGGCCCGCCGAAAGGCGCAACAGGGTCGACTTGCCGCACCCCGACGGACCCAAAAGGCAGACCAGCTCACCCGCCGGGATCATCAGGCCGATACTGTCCAGAACCCGGTTGTCGCCATAAGCATGGCTGAGGCCGAATATATGGAGTCCCTTCATGACGCCTGTTCCCCGTGCGGATGACCCGGCCGGGAACGGGCAACGGCGATGCTGAGAACGATCACCGGCAAAACACCAAAGCCGACAATGGACAGCGCCGCCAGCGATGCTTCGCCCAGTTGTTCGTCGGACGCGTATTGGTGGACGAATGTCGCCAAGGTGTGAAAATTAAAAGGCCGCAAGATGACCGTCAAGGGCAGCTCTTTCATGCTATCGACGAAGACCAGCATGGCCGCGGTCAGCATGCTGCCCCTGATCAATGGCAGGTGGACGCGCCTTAGGGTGCTGAAGGCGCCGTGGCCCAGGCTTCGCGCCGCGCCATCCATGCTGGGCGTGATCTTCCCCAGGCTGGCCTCGACGGTGCCAAAGGACAAGGCCAGGAAGCGGACCAGGTAGCCGAAGGTCACCGCCGTAATGGAGCCGCTTAGCAGCAACCCGGTGGAGATGCCGAAGGTATCGCGCATGAATCCGTCAATGCCGTTGTCGATAGCGCCCAGGGTAACCAGCACGCCCACCGCCAGCACCGCGCCGGGGACCGCATAACCGAGACTGGCCAGCCGCACCATGACCTTCAAGACCCGTTCGTTGCGAAGCCGTACCCCATAAGCCATGAAAACGCCGATAACGACGGCCAGCACGGCGGCCAGGGAGGACAGCATTAAACTGTTTAAGGCATAGCCGAGGAATTCCGGGTTCATGGCCGTTTCAAAATAGATCAGGGAATATCCTCCCAGAACCATGGAGGGCAGAACGAAACCCAGAACCACCGGCAGCGCGCAGGCCAGAATCGCCAGAATTCGCCTTGTTCCTTCAAGCCGGTACCCGGGCAGGGCGCGGTATCTTGTGGTGGTATGGTGAAATCGTTGTTTGCGCCGGGCAAACCGTTCCAACCCCACCAGGACGATGACGAACACCAACAGGATGCTGGCCAGCCGGGCGGCGCCGGCGACGCTGTTCATGTTCAACCACACATCGTAAATGCCCTGGGTAAAGCTGCTGACGGCGAAGAAATCGACGGTGCCGAAATCGTTGAGGGTTTCCATCAACGCCATGGAAACGCCGATGATGATGGCCGGCCTGGCCAGGGGCAGGGCGACGGAAAAAAAACTGCGCACTGGTCCCCGGCCCAGGACCCGGCTGGCTTCCAGGACGCAGATGGACTGTTCCATGAAGGCGGCCCGGGACAGAAGGTAGACATAGGGATAAAACACCAGGGTCATCATCGAGATAGCGCCGCCAAGGGAACGGACCTCGGGGAACCAGTAGTCCCGCCTGGTTGTCCAATCGAAGGTCTCGCGCAACAGGCCCTGGATGGGGCCGGCGTATTCCAGGATGTCGGTATAGACATAGGCAATCACATAGGCGGGCATGGCCATGGGCAGCAGCAGGGCCCATTCAAACATGCGCTTGCCCGGAAACCGGCACATGCTGACCAGCCAGGCGGTGCCGACGCCGATAACCAGGGTTCCGGCCCCGACGCCGATCATCAGCATCAGCGTGGTGCTGATGTAAAGAGTGAGAACCGTGGAAACCAGGTGTTCCCATATATCGCCGATGGGTGCCAGGCCGATAAAGATGACCGCGGCGACGGGCGTGACGGCGATCGATGCAATGACCAGGGTACCGATGGTCCAGCCATTGAGCCACGGCCAGGAAGCCCTGGTCGCGCCCTCGGCCGCCTTTACCGTCGCCCCTGCCGTCGTCATGTCGGGTTCAGTCCTAGTTGTCGAAACGAACCCTGTCCATGATTTTGGTCGCCAATATCCTTTGCTTCGCCACATCGGACAGGGATGCCGTATCGGCCTTGAAGGTTCCCCACGAGGCGACCAGGGGATGCAGGGCGACGCCTGCTTTTACCGGATATTCGAAATTGCCCTCGGCATAGATTTTCTGTGCCTTGTCACCGGCCAGGAACTCGATCAGCTTGATGGCGTTGGCCTTGTTCCTGGCGCTCTTGGTGACTCCGGCGCCGCTGATGTTGACATGGGTGCCCCGACCGTCCTGGTTGGGGAAAATCAGGTTCACCGCCGCCGCCCATTCCTTTTGTTCGGGGGCCTTGTCGTTGGTCGCCATTTTTCCCATGTAATAGGTGTTGCCCAGCGCAACGTCGCATTCTCCCTGGAAGACCGCTTTCACCTGGGCCCGGTCATTGCCCTGGGGCCGGCGGGCCAGGTTGGCCTTGACGCCCCTGGCCCATTCCTCCGCAGCCTTTTCGCCTTTGGCGACGATGATCGAGGCCAGCAGGGAAACATTATAGATATGCTTGCCCGAACGGGTGCAGACCCGGCCTTTCATATGGGGCGCGGCCAAGTCCTCGTAGGTTTTGATTTCGCCAGGCTTGACCCTTTTTTTATGGGCGAAGATCACCCGCGCCCGAGTGGTCAGCCCGAACCACAACCCGTCCGGGTGGCGGTAATGGGCGGGAATGGCGGCCTCCAGGATCGCCGACGCGACCGGTTGAAGCAGGCCTGCTTCCACGTGGTTGTTAAGGTTGCCGATGTCCGAGGTCAGGATCAGATCAGCGGGACTGTTGGCGCCCTCCGCCCTGATCCGTTCGAGCATTCCCTTCTTCAGGTAAACCACATTGACCTTGATCCCGGTTTCCTTGGTAAAGGCCTCGAGCAGGGGACCGATAAGGAACTTCTGCCGTTCGGAATAAAGGTTCACTTCCGCCGCGGACGCTGACGCGGCGCCCCACCAGGCAGTCCCGGCCAAAGCCGCGCCCAGAATCAAAGCAAGAAACAAACCGCGTGGAGAATACTTGGTCTTCATCGCTGTTTTCCTTCTCATTACACCATACCCGACGGCGGGGCTGGTATCGCCATCGCCGGGTCGGCCCGACAAATCCATACACGATCCCGGTATTTTGAACGCTCCACTCTCTCTTGGGATATTTTCAATCATCCCGCCGGTCAGGAATAGAAAGATCGGGATCTGAATGAATCTTTATCTCATTATGATAATGAGACGCAATATCAATGATAAAGATTATCAATAACCATTTAGTTTCAAGTCAAGGCCAAAGGCCTGGTTGTGAGTCGAATTTTGTTTACCCTCAAGCCTTACCGGCCTGGAAAACAGGGTAAAGCGGTTGAACAGCAGGGATTTTGAGCGAGCCAAGGAATTTGTGGCATGAAATGCAAGGTCTGAATTTGAACCGGGCGGACGGCCCAGGCAGAGCCTACCTGGATTTTACCTGATAGCAGGTGATACTGAC
Source organism: Alphaproteobacteria bacterium (assembly GCA_024278615.1). Lineage (GTDB taxonomy): Bacteria > Pseudomonadota > Alphaproteobacteria > Rhodospirillales > 2-02-FULL-58-16 > JAJRSS01. Next base: position 37,214 of record JAJRSS010000291.1, on the reverse strand, counting down.
ACCCTCATGGTCAATATCGCTTATTTTTTGCCAACGCCGGGATACCTTGGTGAATTCGAAGCGGTCCTTGTCGGTGGAGGGATGCGCATACAGGTCTTCGAGAACCAGCACCTCGCCGGGGCAGGAAATAGGTTCCAGCCGGGCGCCGGGACTGATGGAGTTGGGGACGATTTCCTCGAGCGTGGAATCCCGAGCGCGGCGGACAGTGGCGCTGCCCATGTTGATGCTGGCGCTAACGCTCACGTTCATGCCTTTCAGGGCGTCAAGGTAACCCTGGGCACACCGTAAAGCCTGGTTCGGGTCTTCAAAACCGCCAAGGATGGCGTTGCCGATGGTGGTCATTGGCACCGCCGCGCTCGCGTGCAAATAGCGCTGGATGTAGCGGGCAAACAATTCGAGGAAGTCCCGTTTCTCGTCCGTCCCGCGCCCGGCGAAGTCCGGCGGGAACAGCGCTAATATGGCCAAATCCTTATTCTGATAGACGAAATTGCCTTCTTCGGCGTTTCCCCGGGCTACAGGCGCCGCGGGGACAGGCTCAGATACAACCGGTCTTGGCGCAGCCGGCGGTTCCGGCTCTTGGAGCGTCCCGTCAGGAAGCAGGTCTTCAAGGGGCGGAAAGGAATCCACCGGCTCGGCGTTGTGCTCCGGCGCCTTTGCCGGCGCCTCAAGGGGCGGCACCTTTTCCGGCTCCGCGGCCTCCACCGGCACGGGTTCGGGAATGCCGGGTTCAAAGTCGGGCGCCGGTGAAATCCGGAAGGGTTCCGGTTCGTGGAAGGGTTCATCCTCGCAAGCCGATGCTTTCCCGGCTTCTTCCTGGCCGCCAAACCGTTCGCCGGCGGCATGCAAGATGGTGCCGCCGAGGTCGGCGCCTTCAAACTTGGCGCCGCTGGTATCCGCACCGGACAGGCAGCAGCCCGAAAGGTCGGCTTCCCTGAAATCGGCGCCGGCCAGATTGGCGCGGGTGAAATTGGCGCCTGACAATTTCGCTCCCACCAGCCTGGCGCCGGCCAGGTTGGCGCCCGTCAGGTTGGCGCCGGAAAGATCAACCTCGCCGGCCAGTCCGGCGCCCGAAAGATTGGCGCCCGTCAGATTGCAACCGCTGAGATTGGAATTCAACAGGTAGGCGCCGGCGATGTTGGCGCCTTCCAGGTTGGCGCCGGCCAGGTTCACTTCTTCCAGGTTGGCGCCGGCCAGGTTGGCGTCTTGGAGGTTGCTGCCGCTAAGGTTGGATTTTTTGAGATTGGCCTGGGAGAGGATGGTCCCGTTCAAGTCCATCCCCGCAAGGTTCGTCTCCTTGAGGTCCGCCTGGGCCAGATCAGGATTGACGTCCGGTTCCTTTTCCCGCCATGCGTTCCATTGGCCGGAACCCTGTCCCAGATTCCGAATGTGATGAACGTTTGACATGGGCAATCCGTTCAATCAGATGCCATAAAAATAGGGAACCAAAGCTCAATGACCGTAAAGATAATGATGAGTCAAAAAGGATGTTTTCGCACTTTCCATGTTTAATGCCTATTTTGAGGCCATGTCCAAGGCAGTGTCAATCACGTGAGACTAAATGTACAATCTACGATGCCATTTTTGATAATTTTCCTGAATCTTGGGCCAACCGGAATTCGGTAAAGGGCTTTTTTGGGGAAACGCCGTTCACCAAAGCGGCTTCACACGGACTTCAGGTTGCCGCGGTTCCACCCTTCCTGGGGACGCCAACCGGGAGCAGGCGAACCCGTCCCATCCCTTGACGCCGCCGATCATCGTCGGTGAACACGTTCCCGGATTTCCCTACGGGTCCTATCCTCACCCATCATGACCTGTATCAAGAGGATGGCCCACCGTTGATTGTATAATTGCGCCGGCCGGCAGAACGCGTGGGAGGCCGGCGGAGAATAAACACAAAATGTCGGCAAAATAGCAAAAACCCCAAATTGTTTTTGGGAGAAGCCGACAGGAAAAAAAGACCCCTTAACGAGCGGCCCGGAAACCGTCCGAGACGGCGCTGTTTCGCTTCCAGGTGACTGGGCACGAGTGCACACATCGCAAAAGAGGGAATGTATCATGTCCGAACAACACGCGGTACTCCATGCCCCAACGTACACCCTGGTCAACAACCAGTCCGGGGACAGTTGGGAACTGCCGGTGATATCGGGGGCCATGGGGCCCGACGTCATCGACATTCGGCGGCTGTACGCTGAAACCGGATGCTTTACCTTCGATCCCGGATACACTTCGACAGCGAGTTGCGAATCCGCCATCACGTATATCGACGGTGAAAAAGGTATCTTGCTTCATCGTGGCTATTCTATCGAGCAACTGGCGGCGGAGTCGGATTATCTGGAGGTCTGTTACCTGCTGCTCAATGGTGAACTGCCTGATGCGGGGCAGAAGGAAGAGTTTGTCGAAGGCATAACCTACCACACCATGCTGCATGAGAAGCTCAACCAGTTATTCCAGGGGTTCCCCCGCGATTCTCATCCGATGGCCATCATGTGCGGTGTCGTTGGGGGGCTGTCCGCCTTCTACCATGACAGCCTGGACATCCACGACCCGAACCACCGTAAATTGGCGATCTACAGGTTGATCGCCAAAATGCCGACCATTGCCGCCTGTGCCTACAATTACGAGCAGGGGCAGCCGTTTATCTATCCCAGAAACAACCTCGGTTTCGCGGAGAACTTCCTGCACATGATGTTCGCCACCCCGTGCGAGGACTACGAGGTCAGCCCGACGGTCGCGCGGGCCATGGATCGCATTTTGATCCTGCACGCCGACCACGAGCAGAACGCCTCGACTTCAACCGTGCGACTGGCCGGTTCGTCCATGGCCAATCCGTTCGCCTGCATCGCCGCCGGTATTGCATCCTTGTGGGGACCGGCTCACGGTGGCGCCAATGAGGCCGTGCTCAATATGCTCGGGGAAATCGGCACCAAGGACCAGATCCCCGGTTTCATCCGGCGGGCCAAGGACAAGAATGATCCCTTCCGGCTCATGGGGTTTGGCCACCGGGTATACAAAAACTACGATCCCCGCGCCGCCATCCTGCGGGAGAGTTGTCACGAAGTCCTTGAAGAACTGGGGGTCGAGAACGAACCCCTGCTGGAACTGGCGATGGAGCTTGAACGCATCGCGCTCAGCGACGACTACTTCCTCGAAAGGAAGCTGTTCCCCAATGTCGACTTCTATTCGGGGATCATCTACAGGGCCATGGGTATTCCGGTGTCCATGTTCACCATGATCTTCGCCATGGCCCGGGTTGTCGGCTGGATCGCACAATGGAACGAGATGATCCAGGACCCGGCGCTGAAGATTGGCCGTCCCCGCCAGCTCTTCACGGGATCCCAGCGTAGCGAATTCGTCCCCATGGAGCAACGTGGCAAGAGTTAGTTGAAAGGCTCGGCCCGGAGGGCTAGCTCCTCCAGGCCGGGCTCGTCCTGGTTCCTCGGCTTTCCGGGGTGAATGATGGCGACCTGACAGTTTTCGGCGGCTTCCACCAGTTGCCGGTAGGTTCCGGCATCGGGGTCCGCGATACGGGCCTGTACGTTTTCGTCGTAGGCGAACATCCTGTCGTTTATGTCCGTGCACTCATTGCAACTGGTGCAACGGGGCGTTTCAATATAGGGCTCGTCCACTGGCGCGTCCGCCGCGGGCGCCGGTTCGGGCGGCCCGGTTTCCTCCACCTCGGCCGCCTGCCCGGCGGACGGAGGCTGGTCCGGCGCCGATGGGGTTTGTTCCCTGAGTTGGGCGAGCTCTTTCTCTTTTTCCCGTTCCCAAACTTCTTTTTCCCGGGCCAGCATTTCCTGGGCGCGGGCTTCATTGATTCCGCCCAGTTCCTGCAGGTTTCGCCACATCCCGCGGCAGCGCCGGGCGGCGTGGATCAACTTATCCTCGACGACCAGCCTGTGGAGAACGTTGTTGTTGTCAATCATCAGGATGTAGGGGATTTTTTCCTCTGCTTGGTCTTCCTCCAGGTCCAGGAACTCGTTGACCGGGATCATTTCGTCGTTCCACCTGGCCGGGGGGATTGGCGCCAGGCATCCGGCGTTGCGCCGGTCGCAGGCGGCGAAATCGACATAGGTGAAGGCGACTTCACCGGTATGCCGTTGCAGGCCCTCGTCTTCATAGCTCAGGTGGTGAACGGGCCAGTCAACTTCGGCCTGAGGGTTGACGCCAACCGACAATCGCGACGACCAACCCTCGCCCGCGCCAGGGTCATACACGAACGCCGGGAAGGCCCGCGATTCCACGGCCGCGGCAGCCAGCAGATAGGGGGGCAGGTGAGATGAACCGGCCGTTGAGGCCGGGGTATCGCCGGTGGAGCCCGAAAAGACGTTGAACAGGGCCGGTCCGGCGCCGGCCATTCCCTTGAAGATCGAATCCCGGCAGGGGTAGAGGTGGGAACTGCTTGCCTGCAGAACAAAGGCGGTGTTCAAGCTTACAGCCATGGCCGCGAGCTGCGGGCCCTTGATGCCGGAAGACGCCTGGCTCGACCCGGCGGCCGGTCCGTCCAGGATATCGTGATTTTGAAGCAGAACCTTGATCGGCAAGCTCGAGGATAGGGCATCGAGAAGTTCCGATTTACCGGCGGCTTCCAGCGAGCCGTCCTGCAGGCAGACCAGATAACCGGGAAACAACGCCAGGTCCTCGGGTTCCAACGACTGCTCATCGAATTCGTCAAAGAACGCGTCGTGTTTCGATTCCCGATAGTTGTTCTGGATTTCCAACTCGGCTATGGACATGGCCTTTATGAGATCGATCATTTCCGGCTGGCGGGCTCGATAAGCCTCCAGCGCGGAAAAGATACCGTCGTGAACGAAAGCCTGGGAATCCGTCGGCCGGTTGGCTTCGCCGTCCGTGCCCGGGTCGGCGAAAAAAGTCCAGGACTGAAGTACGGAAAGGGCCGAACGGAGCCGTTGCCGCCGTTTCTCCGGTAACGGGCCCTCCGAAGGCCTCGCCCGCAGGATGCGCGATAATTCCTCGAAGGAAAAAACCGACTCGTAGGCGCCGCCGAAGGAGTGCTTGAGGTTGACGGCGCTTTTTGCTTCTTCCGTCTTCATGAAGTCGGCCTGGAGGATATGGGAAAGTTTCAGGGCAAGCGTGTCAATCGTTTCTCTGAGCTTTCGGTCCTTGTTGTTCTGCGCCACGGACCAGATATGCTTCAGCACCCTGGCCGGCGTTTCCTCGCGGCAGTCAACGACCTCTCCATCGTAGCGAAGATTTTCCCGCGCCTGCTCCAGGCTGTTGGCGAGGGACCTCCGCGGCTCGCCATCGGTTCCGGAAAGCAAAGCCGCCGCCGCCCGATCCCAAAGCCGCGTAAGTGATTCCGCGCGCCCACCCGCCACGAGGATGCGGATTTCCTTCTCGAGCCCGAGCAGGTGTCTCCTCATGCGCTCGCCTTCGATACCTCGCGGCGCGATCTCGATAAGGATACCGTCCATGATCTCGGTAAGGGGCAGCACGAGATCGTCTTCGCCGGCGCCATGAATCAGCACCAGGGGATAGCCGTAACGAATCAGCGAAAGGTCCATGAAGGCGGAGAACAAGGCGGGACGCAGGCCCAAGGGGCCAAATCCATCCGCGTCACCGTGGGGCTTTTCGCCGGTCAGGTGAAGAGTGGTGACTGCTAAACGATTCGCGCACATAGATTCATCCAATCCACTATTCCGTGCTCAACGCGGGCATCACTTGCTTTGGTCCGCCGGTAAACGGTCAGCCTCGCTTTCCCGCCCCTCCGTCCTCGCCGTTCTCCGGCCATATGGTGAACTTATCAAACTCCCGGTTAAGCGCGGCCCCGACCATGCTCGGCGTATACGGTTTATCGGGCTCACGAAGGTCTTCGTAACAAGGCATATTCCGGTTCCGGTAGAGAACGCCAACCGGCATGGGGTCGCTGACCGATGCGATCTCCCGGGCCCGGTTCCTGTCGGCGGGATCATGTTTTTCCTGGTGCCGGTAAACTCTCGACAGCTCGGGGCTGATCTGAATGCCGTCCGCGTGGGAGAGGAGCAGCATCCGGTCCGGGTTCTTGACCCAGGGATCATACCGGTCCGGCAGGTATTCGGGGCACCGTTGCACCACGCGAACAAACGAAAAACCCTTGTGATGGTACGCCGCGGCGATGATGTCGTGCAGCAGTTCCGGAATCCAATCCACGGCCTGGGCGACGAACGAAACGTTTCGAATGCCGAGATTTACGCTAACCGGGTTAATCGGCTCCAAATGCGCCCCCCGGGGCGTGGTGTTGCTCTTCAGGCCCTGTGGAGATGTCGGCGACGCCTGATTCTTGGTCAGGCCATAGATTCCGTTGTCATGCATCAACACCGTCATGTTCATGTTGTACCGGATAGCGTGGATCCAGTGGGCGGTGCCAATGCTGCAACAATCACCATCGCCGGTAACGACGAAAACATGAAGGTCCGGACGCTTCAATTTGATTCCTTCGGCGACCGGAAAGGCGCGGCCATGCAGACCGTGGAACCCGTAGGTATGCATGTAGTGCGGGAACCGGCTGGAGCAGCCGATCCCCGATACGAATACGGTCTTTTCAGGCGGCAGTTGCTCGTCACGGCACAATCGCTGGACAGCGGCGAGAATGGCATTGTCGCCACATCCGATGCACCACCGCGGTACGCCGCTTTGGTAGTCTTCGAGCGCGTAATTCTCGTCGAGCGTCCTCAACAGGCAGCGCGTCGCAGAAGTGGTCATAAGATCACCCTTTTCCTTCCAGCCTCACGCGAATGGCATGGGCAATGGCCCCAGGCTTGAGGGACTGCCCCTTTACCTCGGACCAGCAATCGATATCGACCAGGTATCGCGCGCGAAGGAGCCAGGCAAGCTCCGAATACCGGCGGTTTTCCTCATCAATGATCTCGTCATTGATGTCGTCGGACCAGTTGTTTTCCACGGTCATGACCTTGTTGAAACGGCTGATCACGTCGCCGATTCCCGAAGCCATGGGCTGAAGAAACCTGAGATGCAGGGAAGACACGCTCAAACCCTCGGCGCGCAGGCGCTCGATGGCTTCCTCTATGGCGCCCTTGGTGCTGCCCCAACCCACGACCAGCATGTCTCCCTCTTCATCGCCAAACACCGGTGGTGTCTTCAACGTTTTCTGCAGAGACGCCAGTTTTAGGCTGCGGCTTCGTGTGCCTTCCTGGTTGATGGCGGGGTCGTAGGCCACGCGACTCATCCGGTCATGGGCAAGGCCGGTCAGGCAGTGCATACCGTTCGGTTGTCCCGGGATGAATCTGCGGGCCAGACCCGTCGTGTCATCCCAGTCATAAGGTTTGGCGCCTTCCGGGATGGCGCTTTGGTCCGCCGGGGGAGAGAGCCACTCTTCTGAAAACCGGGGCCGGGGGAAGGGCTGTTGAGCGGTGGCCAGGCTGGCGTCGGTCAATACCACAACCACTGTGTTGAACGTCTCGGCGATCTTGCGTGCCGTGATAACCGAATAAAAGCAGTCTTCTATGGTTGCCGCGGCAATCACGACCTTGGGCGTGTCACCGTGACCGCCGAAACAGGCGAACAACAAGTCCCCCTGTTCCACCTTCGTCGGCAAGCCCGTACTCGGCCCGCCGCGCTGAACATTTACCACCACAAGCGGGATTTCCGCCATCACCGCCAGACCTATGGTCTCCTGTTTCAAGGCAAAGCCAGGGCCCGAAGTAATCGTCACGGCGCACTTCCCGGCGTAGGAGGCACCGATAGCGAAGGCGCAGGCGGCGATCTCATCCTCCGCCTGATGGACCATGCCTCCGACATTCCTGAATACGTCACTCAAGTAGTGTGAAACGGACGTGGCCGGCGTGATGGGGTACATGGCGCAGACTTCCATGCCGGACGCCAATACGCCAAGACCCAGCGAGATATTGCCGTTGACGACAATCTGGGGCTCCTGCGCCTTCGTTGAAGGAATTCGGAACTTGATATCGAGATTGCCCTCGGCCCATTCGTGTCCGGCTTCCAGCAGCTTGATGTTGTCTTGGACAATCTTGTCCTTCTTCTTGGCGAAGATAAAGGAGACCTGTTGCCGGGCCGCTTCCAGGTCCAGGCTGTAGATGCTGCAAAGCATGCCCAGAACAAACATGTTCTTGCCCCGCCGAGGATCGGCGACGTACTTCAGGCATTCAAATTCCATGGGTATTTCGTAAACCGAGAAATCTCCCGCCGAGAGTTCGTCAAAGACCTGTACATAGGACGCGGCAATATCGGGGTCCGGGTCGCTCCTCCATTTTTCCTCCAGAAGAATGATACAGCCGCGCTTAAGCTCATTCACCCGCACCCGGCTCAACAAGACCTGTTCATTGAAGGCGACGACCAGATTGGCCTCGTCCCCCCCATTGGTTACGCGATGGGAGGAAACGCGGACACGGTTGCCGCTGGTGCCGGCCATGCTGCGCGCCGGGGGTTGGATTTCTGCCGGGATGATTTCGACTGTCCAGATCCCGTTTCCCATCCGTGCGGCGATCGACCCAAATGCCTGGCCGCACCGCTGCGCACCTTCACCGGAATCACTGACGATCTCGACGATATGCTCATCCAGGATGACGGCCGGTTTGCCCTTTGGCGAGGGCGGGTCTTTGCGCCTGGGCGTGGGCGCGCGATTTTGCGCTGCCTTTCCCGCCTGGGACTGTTTTGCCTCCGGGCGGCTGCTTTTATTTTCCCTGGGCCTTGCGTTCATTCCGGCTTCCTGCCCTTCGTTTTAGCCCCTGGTTTCAGAGTTTCGCACCACAGGCGCGAAGCCTGAAAGCAGGGGCAAATTATTGAGTCCGTACCGATTTCGCGGCTGGTTGTGTCGTCGGACGCGGCTCACGAACCAGCGAAAGTTGGTACTAGGCAATTCGGAGGCGCGAGAAATTCTTCTCCTCGACCTCGATTCCGAAAAGCCTGCCTTTGCTTCTCTCCGGTTCCGGTAAGTAAATGACATCGGTATCACGTATCCCAAGGTACGCTTTCATGCTGCGCGCCGCCTTGCGCCCTGCTCCCATGGCCAGGATCACGGTCGAGCCGCCGGTTACGATATCGCCACCGGCGAAGACACCAGCCATGGAAGTCGCAAGATCATCGTCGACCTCGATGTAGCCCCACTGGTTGAGTTTGAGCTTGCAGGTCTGGCCGATGATCGGATTGGCCGTTGTCCCAATCGCATAGACGACCATGTCCGCCTCGAATTCGTACTCGCTGCCCTCGATGGGGACGGGGCGCCGCCTGCCGGAATCATCCGGCTCGCCCAGTTCCATGCGGACGCAGCGCATGCCGCGGACGTTTCCCTCGCCGTCGTCGAGAATTTCGACAGGGGCGGTCAACCATTGGAAATCAATGCCTTCTTCCTCCGCATGGCCGATCTCCTCCACCCTTGCGGGGCTTTCAGCCTTGGTCCGGCGGTAAACGCAGAAGACCTGCTCGGCGCCCAGTCTTAGGGACACTCTCATGGCGTCCATGGCCGTATTACCGGCGCCGATCACGGCGACGCGCTTGCCGAGATGCAGGGGCGTGTCGTAATCGGGGAACTCTCCGGCGTGCATGAGGTTGCAGCGGGTCAAAAGCTCGTTGGCGGAAACAACGCCATTCAGGGATTCGCCCGGGATGCCCATGAACCTCGGCGAGCCGGCCCCGGTGCCGACGAACACGGCGTCGAAACCCATTTCGTCGAGCATCTGTTCAATCGTGAACAGGCGCCCCACCAGCGTGTCACATTCGATCCTGACGCCCAGCCTGGCCAGGCTTTCGACCTCGGCGTTGATCACGGCGTCGGGCAGGCGGAATTCGGGAATGCCGTACCTCAAAACGCCGCCCGGTTTTTGAAATGCCTCATAGACCGTGACGTCGCACCCCGCCTTGGCCATGTCGGCGGCGCAGGCCATGCCGCCGGGACCGGAGCCTACGATGCCGATCTTAAAGCCGTTTGCTTCGCGGTAGGGCGTGTTTTCCCATTTTTTTTCAATCGCCAGATCGCCGATCCAGCGCTCCAGGCGTCCGATCGCGACCGGTTCCAGGGTATCGCCCACGGGGCAGACGCCTTCGCACTGGTCCTCCTGCGGGCAGACGCGGCCACAGATGGCCGGCAGTAAATTGGACTCGCTGACGATATCGTAGGCGCCGCGAAAGTCCCTATCGATCATCTTCTGGATGAAACCGGGAATATCTATTCCCACCGGACAGCCGGCGATACACGCGGCCGACGGGCACATGAGGCAGCGCTCGCTTTCGTTCAGCGTGTCTTCCAGTCCGTATCCAAGCGCAACCTCGTCAAAATTCCCCGCCCGTTCCTTCGGATCCTGTACCCCGATGGGGGTCCGTTCCTGCGGAATGTTTCTTATGGTCTTCTTCGTTTTCATTATCCCATGGTCCCGAAAATTCACGGCAAGAAACGGCTATCCGGCTGTGGGTTCTCCTTCACCCTGAGGCCGAGGCCCGGTTTCACCGGGGTGCGGACCATGTGTGGCTTTCACCGCACGGCAGGATTTAGACCATCTCTCGGCGGCGATTTTTTCCTCCTCCGAAAATCGGCGCAGCCGGTTCGCGAGGTCGTCGAAATCCACCTGATGGCCATCGAAGTCAGGGCCGTCAACGCAGGCAAACATCATTTTTTCGCCGACCTTTACCCGGCAGCCGCCGCACATTCCCGTACCGTCGACCATGACCGGATTCAGGCTGACGGTGGTTTTCAGCTTGTGGGGGCGTGTTGTTTCCGCGCATGCCCTCATCATGACCGGCGGGCCTATGGCGATGACCTCATCTATGTCGGGGTGCTTGTCCATGGCCACCTTGATCCCATCGGTGACCAGCCCCTTGATTCCCGCCGACCCGTCATCCGTGCAGATTATGAATTCGTCGCAATAGTTCCGGAACTTGTCCTCCCAGAAGACCAATTGCCGGGTTCTGAACCCGACAACGCCGATGACATAGGCGCCATTTTGTTTGAAGGCGCGCGCATGGGGGAAAACGGGCGCCACGCCCAATCCGCCTCCGACGCAAATGACCTTGGCGGCATCACCGATATGGCTGGGAACCCCCATCGGGCCCACGAGGCTGAAAAGCTCAGCCCCGACCTGGCAGTTTTGCTGCATCTCCATGGTGGTTTTTCCGACCGCCTGGATGACCAGGGTGACGATGCCCGAATCTGGATCGAAATCGGCGATGGTCAGCGGTATGCGCTCGCCATGTTCCTGGGACATGACGATAACGAATTGGCCGGGCTTGGCGGCCTTGGCCAACAGGGGATAGTGAATCCGGAGGAGGAAGGTGGATTCGGAGAAATCCTCCCGCCCCACCACCTCGAAGCGGGACCCTTCACGTACCTGCCGTGCCGGTTCGGCCACCTCATGCAGGAAATCGTGGCTCATGCGAAACTTGTTGCGCGTTTTCAGCGCATCCCTATGCCTTTAACCTATTGAAGATAGTGATATCCTTTATCGCCGGACTAATCCTTGACCAAGATCATGTTCGGGATCGGTTCCGGGAAGCCATCCTTCCCATTTTTTCAATCCATGGCGGAAACCATGGAGCTTTTCTCTACCGTGGAATGCCTTCTCCGGCATGCATAGGGCTACCGAAATCGTCCTCGCCGTACTCGGCTCGACATGACGCACGCTCCACAGGCCCTAATACGTCTCCGGATTGTGGGTCTCGCCGTGGCAGACGAGGTAACAACGGCCCTTGTACAGGCCGTCATCCTGCCAGCGGGGTTCGCTCTCTCCACTGATCGGCGTGATGTCGTCGTTACCGCCGAAATTGGAGCTCACCATGAAATTGATCAGGTATTTCGATTTTTTTGAACCATGCGGGTCATGACAGGCCGAACAGGAAAACTCTTTATTACTGTGCATTTTTTTAGATTTAAGGTGCTTTTTGTGGGGGAAGCCACTGGCGTCCGACAGAATTTTTGATTCGCTATGACACTTGTAACACAGTTGATAGTTTGATGAACTGTAAGGGGTTGATGGATCGAGGCTGTAGCTCTGGGTCAGCATCGCCGGGTTCGTGGAGCCATGGGGGCCGTCGGGGCCGGTTCCGCCCGCCGCGGAGGCGGTATTGCTGCTGTGGCAGTCGGTGCAATAGATACGGCTGGTCGATCGGTTAAGGGGAATGTCGGACCGCAGGCTGGGCACTTCCGAATTGTTGCTGGGATTATTGATATCGATGGGATGGTAGGAAACCAGTCCGGGGCTGCTGCTGCTGACCTTTTAGCGGATATTATATTCGCCATCCGCCCGGACCATGGAGAAACTCGTGGCCGTAGAGCAACGGCCGGTGCCACAAGCGCTCTTTCCCGGTACACCATGGCACTTGAAACAAAGCTCATATTGATTATCGATATTTGCCTTTACCGCCCCGCCGCTGTCGATGCCCGGCACACCCGCGATCACGGCGTTGGCCGCCGGCGCGGTCGTATGTTGGCCGTTCATGGGGCTGGCGGGATTAAAGGAAATCATCGGCAATGCCGATTTCACGCCATGGGGATTGTGACAGTCCGAACATTCGGCATGAAGGTTCATGGTCAAAGGTTTTTCAACCAGGGGCGAATCGTGATCCGGATTGGGTGTTGTCTCGACCGGGTGACGGTAGGGTTTGGTGGCCTCGCTTTGAATATTGGTCGCCGCCACGGTGCCGTTGTGGCAGGCGTAACAGGTGGCTTCCTCCTGCGACTTGAGCAACCACGAAGGGGTCGCCGCATTGTGGGGGGTATGGCAGTTAAGGCAGCCGTTCTGGGCAACGGTGGTCCCCCGCCATTCCGGTTTCCTGTCATCCCAGGGGGACGTTCCGCCGCTTGCCGTCGCCGAGGACGTCGCGTGCGATGAGTTGTTCCAGTTCCAGGCGCCATCGGCCTTTTGATGGCAGGTCACGCAAAGCTGACTGTTCATGACCGATTTGCGCAGGAAAGGCGCCAGGCTGTTGTCGTGGGGTTCGTGGCACGTGGTGCACTGCAATTCATTGTTTTCGAGGGGAAGGCCGATGCCCGCCGGATGGGCCAACTGCTGGTCCTTCACCGCCAAACCGCCGTCGTACAGGAACGATATGGGATGATCGTCGCCGAGGTCGGTCCCCAAATTACCTCTTCCCGTCAACAGGGTGCTCAACAAGTCGTTGGTTTGCCCGCTCGGCTGATTGAGCAGTGCCCCCAAGGCTACGGTGCCATCGTGACAAGCGAGGCATAAACGCGATTGGCCCGTCGGTTGTCCGGGGGAGGCGTCCAAAGTTGAGCTGCCGTATTCCAGGTAGACCTGCCCCGACATCTGCCGGTTCCACAGGGGCGCCAGCGGCGAGGCGTTGTGCGGTGTGTGGCAGAACACGCATACCTGGTCGACGGTCAGGCTTTTGAACGGGCCCGGCCCCGAAGTGGACAGGTTGTGCACCGTGTTCTGGATGTCTGAAGCCAGTGCCGGGACGGACCAGAGAAGAAGGACAAGAATGAAAAAAAGGCGGCGCATTACGATTTCGTCTCCAGAAATTCGAACACCTGGACTCGCTGGTTGTAGGAATCGGCGACAAAAATTTTGTTATTGTCGATAAAGACACCGGCCGGCAGCCAGAATTCGCCGGCGCGTTTACCCTGCGCGCCAAAGGCCAATAAGAAAACACCGGAAGGATCGAAAATTTGAATGCGATTGAACAGGGCGTCGACCACGTACACATGCCCTTCGGCATCCACGCCCACCCCTTTCGGTTGGGCGAAGAATCCCGAGCCATCACCGATCTTGCCGAAGGAGGACAGGAACTTGCCATCCAGGTCAAAGGTCTGAACCCGGAAATTCATGGTGTCGTTCACATAAAGCGTGCTTCCAGACAAAGTGATGTGAGTGGGATAGTTGAACTTACCTGGCTCGCCCCCCCTTGCTCCAAAATTGAAAAGGGGATTTCCCTCGGCATTAAAAACGGAAATCCGGTGGTCAAGGGTATCGGCCACGTAAAGGCGGCCCGTTTCGCGATGATACGCAACTCCGGTCGGACGCTTGAGCCCGGTAACCGTGCGCCGGTAAGTTCCATCGCGGTCAAGAATAAAGATCTTTTCCAACGTGGAATCGACGAAATAAATCCGGTCGGGACCCATGGCCACGCCGACCGGCGAGACGATCTTTTCGCCTGCTACCTTTTCGATCCTCTTGTAGGTCTTTTCCTTCATATTATAGAGGTGCAGAACGCCGAGGCCGGGATCGGCGATGGCGACCGAATCGCCTTGGGCGGCGATGGCGTATGGCCGGACCATTCCCCGCAACGCTTCCCCGGCCAGAAATTTCCACAAGCCTTCAATGAACGACTGTTGAAAGCCCAGGTCCGCCGGTTCATGGAAGGCGTACAGGTATCTGATCCTTGCTTCCTGTGGAGGCGGGGGCCAGAGCAAAGTTTCCTCTGGCGGGTAGACGTGGCGAACTTTTTTCTCGCCGGGCGCGCACGCGACCAGAACCGCGAAAAGCAGAATAGGCCAAAACCGGATCATCAGAACTTTCTCGAAACGGTAAGCATTAGGCGATGCTCTTTCGTATTGGAGCTGGACCCAGAACGGCGATTGTGCGTGTAGCGCATGTCCAGGTCAACCGAGCGGATAAGCCAGCGAACGGACAATCCCGCGCTGGCGTAGGTATCGTCAGTATCCGCGATCAGGCTCGTGGAAGACTCTTCTGACTTTCTTTTCCATATGCTCGCCTCGGGCCGGATGGTCATGCCCCGCAGGGGCCGCCAATTCACCGTCGCGTTTCCAGAGTATACAGTAATTTCCCTATCGACGGATGTGATGAAACTCTCACTCGTATTGGCATTAAAAGTGGCATCGGATGCAATGGCGTATTCAAAGGTCTGCCTGAAATCGAAGGAATCCGTTCTAAAACTACCCGTATCGATACGGGTTTTTTCGGCCACGAAAGTCGCGCGCCCACCGAACCCATTCCACCTGAACTCAACGCCCGTTGTTGTATTAATACTGTTGTTTATCGAATCCGCGTCCCGGCCGGAGATAAGGCTCTGCTGTTCACCATTTATCCTCTGGTAAACAAAAATCCATCCGAAATCCAACCCTGCATTGAAGCTGTAGGGCAGACGCGAAAATTTCTGCGTCGGTAACGGTTGAACCTTGTAATCGACCAGGATGGTTTGTCCGACGATGATCAGCCCGGCGGGAAGGATATTCAGCTCGGTGTGGTTATCACCGGCCGCCTGAAAGGTATAATCCACCCCAAGGGTATAGGTAATGTTTCCCGCCAGATTGGTGACAACGATTGTCGTCGTTTCAACGAATTGCCGTTCCAACGAAACGATCCTGCCGATGGGAACGACGTGGGATTCGTCGACCACTTCAAGCAGGCCCTCGGTTGTTTTCCGGTCGGTGACGCCATAGCCGCCGCCAACGCCGAGCGTCAGCTTTCCGTTCCACAAAATATTTTTTCGGTAATCGAAATCGACCCTGGCGTCGTATTCCTTCTCATCGCTGGCTTCTGAGTCTTCGTTGGAACCGGAAAGACGGAGGGTGGATGTCAGGTTGTCATAGAGGTGATGAACGACCTCGGCCGCACCAGAATTGGTGATCGTCTTTGTTGTATATTTCTCATTTGAAAAACTGTAGTCGAATGAACTCTGAAGTTTGGAACTGTGTCGCAAAGTGGCCGATTCACTGATGCTTAGAGTTCTATTCGGACTGTAACCGGTTCTGTCTTGGTACCGCAAAAAGGAATTCAGGCTGCTTCCCTTTCCCCAGTAAAAGGTATGAAATGCGCTGCCTTCGGTTTTGGCGTAATCCTCTTGCTGGGTAGTGGCATCGGTCAGATCGTTGAACCAGTCCTGGCTCAATTGAAGGTTCAGTTTGCTGCTTCGTCCGTTGAACCGAAGCCTGCGCAGTATGCTGTCTTCCAGGTTTTCGGCGCTGCTCAAACCGGAGGAAGACAACTCATCCACGTATATTTCTGAATATGAAATGGAAGAAGGAAAGTATGGGTTCCTGTACAGAACCGTTACATCGTTGGTCTGGTTCGTAAATTCCGTCCTTCGCCCAAGCTCGCCGTCCAGCGACCCTGAATCAAGGGTGGCCTGGCCGGTAATCGTCAGCGGAATCAATGTGCCATGCAGAAGGCTTATCCTCGCGTCATAGTCAGTGAACAAACCAAAGCGGGTACCGCTAGTTTCACCAACCGTCCCCGAGTTGGGTTCGCTATACCTTCCCTGTTCCAAGGCAACTCTGCTGCTCAAGGAAAACGTCGCGATTTTGGGGTCGAGAATGTATCCGTCCTGGTCCATGAGAAGTGACTCTTCGAATTCAAAGTCAGACTTTTTCCCGGTATCTCCCGAACGATTGAAGCCTTCAAAGCCGAGTGTCAGCTCCCAATCCTTCGGTTCCAAATGAACCCATGGATCCAGGTCGAACCAGGGTTCGAAAACAGCCCAATCGGCCGCCAACGCGTTCGCCGCCGCACCAAAAAGGGTGACAGCCAAGACGGCACATCCGATCGGGGCAGAAGTTTTCATCCCAATATATCCGTGGACGCTCGCTTTTTGAAAATCGGCAACCTAAGGTCAATGGTTGAATCCCCTGCAAGCCTCGAACTCGGATCAACTTAAGATTTCACCTTACAAAGAAAAATTGCCGGACACGGAACCGATCCAAATTTCTTTCCCTACTTAGGTATGATTGTTGCCCGGCTTCCTGCAATGATCATTCCAAATGGCATCGGGAACAGGTCTTGAACTCAACCTTGAAGGCGGTTTTGCCGTTATGGCAAAGCCCACAGCTTTCTTCTCCATGCATTCGCCCCTGTGTGGCCTTGACTTTACCCGCGGTGCCTTTCTTCGATCCTGCTTTCGCCTTCTTGGCTTTTCCTTTACCCTTTTTGTCTTCCTCTGTTTTTGCGTCATCCTTGTCCGGTGCTTTCTGCTCGACCGGGAGCACGAAAGGTGGGCGGTCCTGCTTGAGGGTGCCTTTTTCCAGCTTGAACTTCACCATTTTGAATGGCGCCGGATGGCAGGCGAAACACCGGTACCTGATGGCATGTATCCAGTGGGGAAACGTGGCCTGGTTGTAGGTCTTTTCTCCCTCGCCAATTCTTTCGATAATCACATTACCGGGCACCTTGTCGGATTTCGCCAGTCCCACACCTTGAACGGAGACAAGGAACGCAATGGCGAGAAAAAATATTCGAAGCATCATCCCGGCACTCAATCCTTGGCCAAAAGGTGGCAGCGGTCACAAGCCTTAAGCCAGAACGCGGTGCCGTTCTTTTTCCTGTGGCAAACGCCGCAGTACTTTCCCTTCTTCATTTCCTTTTTCGTCATCTTGGCGCCCCGTACGGGAAAAATCTTTGGGTGGCAGCTCGCGCAGTCAATCCATTCCGTGTGGGTGGAGTGGGGGAAATAAGCTTCGAAGCCCGGCTCTTCGGTGGGGATAAAAAAATCGTATTTGAAGATGAACCGCGCCGGCTTCTTGACGCCATCCACGGACTCGCGGGGCCGGATGATTCCCTGACGCACGGCTTCGGTCCAATCGGGCCGGCCCTTGCGGCCTTCACGGTCCATGGGGAAAAAACCCTTCGCTTGTTTCCAGGTCGCCGCTTTTTCGATTTCAGGTCTTTCTTCTTCTTCAACCTCAGCGGCGGCGGCCGTTTCGCCGGTTGTCCCGCTTTGGCCGTCAAGGGTGCCGCCGGCCATCATCTTGGCTACCTTGGCCTCGGCCATAGCCTTGGCTTCGGCTTGGATCCTTGCTTCCTCCGCCCGTTCTTCGGGCGTCGGTTGGGGAATGTCGAAAAAGAGGGCGAGGCCCTGTTCACTGCACGAAACGATGAACAGCAAACCACAAAGGGCGAACAGGCTTTTAACGGCGGGAACGACTTTCATTTTTCTTGCCCCAATCCACGGGTCGCCAGGATGCGAGTACGTCCGGCGTCACCCTTCCATTGACAAGAACGGTTGAGGTTAATCCTTTGGAGAATCACCAGCCTCAATTTTGTCATGGCCCGACCTGCTAAGAGCTTAGCACTATTCGTAAATTCTCTGTTCCGCCCGGTGATGATACCTTGGCCGAATCCCGTGGTCCAGCCGAATTGAACAATGCGACTCGCTTTTTTTACCGGTTAGGAGTTGTCCTGGGAAGAGTGCTCGGCCATCGTCTGTTCTTTTCCCTGCGCAATTTCGTTCGGCCCCCGTGACAGGCGGGCGGTTGTGGGGAGCGGCGTTAACCGGCCACACCGGGTCTGTTTTGCCGCCCCGCCTTGGCTGCGGTGATCTCGGTTTCCGTTAAAACCGCCGGTTCTTCCCTGTCCGGGCGGTGGACGTTTAATGGTAAAAAAAGTCAGCGGTCGATCAGTTCAATAAGGGGTGATCAAAACCACGAAGGGCGGCAAGTGATTGACCACTTGCCGCCCCTTTTTTGTTACGCCATGCTTTCGTTATGGCATGCCATACGGGGGTTACTGGGTGTGGCAGGTTCCACACAGGGTAGACCCTGCGATCCGCAAGTACTTATTTCCCGTAGCGGACAATTTTTCGTGCACGTTGTGGCAGGTTGCGCATTCAACCTGGTCATTGCCAGCGCCGAAAAGCACCAGCGAGGACGCTTGCACGGCACCGATGAGCTGCAATGCCGCATCCGCCCCATTGTCGAAAGTGAGGGAAATGGGGTGGTCATTGGTCAGATTTGTACCGATCACCTTGCCTCCCTCCGTACCGCCACCCATGACTGCGGTACCGGTGGTGCCGCCGAAATTATCTACGCCCACCGTACCGTCGTGGCAGGAGAGGCACGCCAGGGATGAGCCTTGCGGCGAGCCGGCGATGGCGCCGTCCAAGGTATCGCTGCTGTACATCGTGAAGGGCCCCGTCGTCGTTTCATGGTTCCACAACGGTATCAGGCTAGAAACTGATTCGTGCGGGGTATGGCAACCGACACAAGGACTTTGGGTGCCCGTTGAAAGATCGTGATTTGCAAGTTGCGCATTGGCGCTGCTGCTGAAACCGAACAGGGCGGCCGCCAACATCACCGCCATTAAATAATTTAGCTTTTTCATTTTCCTACTCCTTTGCGTCCCGATTGCTATCGGCTGGTCGGTTCCTAACGCCCCTACCTCTTGAAGAACTCGGGCCTAAACATGATTTGACATAGGCGAATTCTAGTCCATTCAGCCAGATAGGAAATTGACTCTAGTCATTTTGGGAGTAATTTCGACACACTTTTTTAATATTTTACGTAACATATTGAAAATAAATAGAAAATATATACTTTCTCAAGACTCTCGGTGCAAACCTGGCCAATCAATGGCCCGCGAGATAGAAATTTCGGCCGCTAAAACCATGTCCATGTCCATCATATTCATGGTGGTTCACCGAAAGGGCGCGGACAAACGAATCCTCTTCGTATCCGTCCGGAAAGCAGGTTTTGCAAAATCAAAGAGCCATGAAACAGCCTCGCGACCCCTTGCGTCACGCACTCTAAAGCGGGAGTCCGGAAAATCGGGGAAAAGCTGGATTCCCGCTTTCGCGAGAATAACGGCCGGAGGGTTAGGCAAGGCCATAACGCCTTGAAATCGCGACGTTCATTACCGGATACACTCTTATACCAGGAAGCGCTGGTGACGACTCATTAGCAGCATTCTTCGACACGCCGCTTCGCGGCTGCTCAGGATAAGGAAAATTTTTGTTATCAAATACTTACTCCTCATGCTGAGGAGGGCCGAAAGGCCCGTCTCGAAGCATGGCCATGGGTCTTTTATATTAATGACGAAGCCTATCCGGTCGTGGGTGCGCCATCCGCGGTCAGGAGGCCGGTTTCTTCGCCGGATCGGCGCTCAGGTACTGGAAGATCTGAACCCGGGAATTCATTTGATCGACCACGTAGAGGCGGGCCTGGGCATCCATATAGGCGCCGGCGGGAAGCTGGAACTGGCCTGGACCGCGCCCCCCCTCGCCAACGATGAGCAAGACCTCTCCGTCCTGGTTGAAGATCTGGAAGTTGTTGAATGCCGCGTCGGCCACATAAATATTGCCGTCCGGGTCCAGGGCCAGGCCCTTGGGACGGGCAAAGTTCCCCGGCGCATCGCTGTTTTTGCCGAATGCTTTGACCGGCTTGCCCTCCGGGTCCAGGATCTGGACCCGGTTGTTCATCGTGTCGACGACGAAAAGCCTGCCGTCGCCGCCCACGGCCAGGTTGACCGGAAACAGGAATTGCCCAGGCTCGTTGCCCTTTTCGCCAATGGTGGACACCAAGTCACCGCGCATGTTGAGGACAAAAATCTGGTGCTTTTTCGTATCAACAACATAAATACGCTCTCGTTTCTCGTCGATGGCGATGCCGGTCGGCCGTTCGAACACTTCCTTCGGATTCCAAGCGTAAAGGTACTTTCCCGACCGGTCGTAGACAACCACCCGCTGGTCCGTTGAATCGGTAACATAGACCCGTCCCAAACTGTCGGAGGTGACGCCGATGGGCGTGATCAATCGGCCCTTGCCGCTGCCTCCCCACTCGGACACTACATTTTTCTTCAGGTCGAAAACGACGAGCCTATGCAGCAGGGTATCGGCCACAAGGACCCGGCCCTCCCGGTCGGCGTGAACGCCGTAGGGTTTGGCCAGACTGATGCCTTCGTCGGGGCCCTTTTTCTTGCCAAGCAGAAGGTCCTTGATGGCGCTGCCCTGATCGGTCCCCTCTTTCAGTCTTTTTTCCGAACTCAGGCTCCTGACGTATTTCAGCCTCGGCTGACTGGGCGGGGAAGGCCATACCAGATTCTTGGGTTCCTCCGGCGCCTTGCCTGGAGCGGCGCACCCGGAGAGGCCGCCGGCGGAGACAGCAAGGGCGACAACCACGGACAGGAATCGCCATGACTTCGGCGCGTTCAAAACGTCAGACATATCCTTGAACTCCACTCTTTGAACGGATGGGCCCATGCTTCGAAAACGAGGGCAACATACCCCAATCGTTTCAAGGGCCGTTGTTGAATTCTCTTATCTTCCTTCACTCTACCTTTATAATTCGTAACAGTATTTGATTTGTGTCAAAACACGAATTAGCATCGGCATGAGGAGAGGTCCGATGCGGGGAAAAAAATTGCCTATACCCCAAAAGCGCAAACTTGACTTAGATCATTCACCGCTGGATTTCCGGGGCGCATTGTCGCGCCTGCAATTCGATCGTAAGGTGAAAATCGTACGACAAAATCAGGACTTGCGCCTGAAAAATGATACCCGTTTCATGAATCGCCGCGATTGCCAGCAGACAATAAGCCGCATTTTCAGGGCCGAATGATGGCGAAAACAAGGGAAGTAATATCAAAACGGGTGCCGGGACCCTGTGGAATATAGGGTAACCGGCGCAGCCTCGTCAAAAAACGTAGAGTTGGATAGGAGCTTTCGAAATGTCAACTTCATTGGGTTTTCGTACCCTCGGTGCCGCGGTGTTGATTTCCGCTTTTGGTCTTTCCGGCGCGGCTGTGGCCGGGCCGCCTGCCGATTGGTCTGAGGTTCCGGAAAAGACGATCAGTTTATTTTATCCCGGCCAGTCCTCTTACAATTGGCTTTTAAGCAAGGAGCATAAGAAGGGGAACAGAAAGGTGCCAAAGGGCGCCGCGTGTCTCGATTGCCATGAAGATGACGAGCAAGACATGGGAGATGCGATTATCGAGGGCGACCACCCCCTGGAACCCAATCCGGCCGAAGGTATAAACGGGTTTATTGAAGTGGCCGTTCAGGCCGCCCAGGACGGCGAAAATCTCTACTTGAGATTCAAATGGGAAACCCAATCCGATGGGCCGGTTCGCGTGGCCGTCATGCTGGATGATGGCAAAGTGCCCAATTTCGCGGCCCAAGGATGCTGGCTGACATGCCACGACGGCATGAACAGCAACCCCGAGGCCGTCAGTGAGGACAAGGTCAAGGCGCATCCCCTGTTTGGTGATGGCGGCATGAAGAAAAAGGATATCCGCAAATACCTGGCCGCTTCGCGTACCGATGAAGAATCAAGTTGGGACAAGACCAAGTCCGCCGATGAAATCGCCAAGATTAAGGCCAGCGGCGGTTTCCTTGACCTGATGTATTGGCGCTTTAAAGATGGCAAGCCCCAGACCAAGGACGGGTATGTGCTGGAATATCGTAACGGGGACGCCAAGTCTTCGATCGGCGACGCGGGCAAGAGCACTGGTGAACTGAAAGATGGTGTCTACACGGTGGTTATCCAGCGCAAGCTCGATACGGGCCACCCCGAAGACGACAAGATTCTGAAGGTGGGCAGCGTGTACTCCGTCGGTTTCGCGATCCACGATGGCAAGGTCAAGGACCGGTTCCATTACACCAGCTTCCCGTTTGCCCTGGGAATTGGTGTTGATGCGGATATCTCGGCGGTAAGCGTCAAATAAGGGGCGGACAAGAAACGAAACCCGGCCGGCAAATCATGCCGGCCGGGTGTTCGCATTGCCCCCCTTTGTGATTCGATTTGGGAATGACGTCTTTGCGGAAAAAAAGCAGCCACACGAGATAGCATTTAACTAAATGCGGCCAGAAAGTGTGGCGGTACCAATAAATTAATGAGGGAGAAACGAAATGGCCGACGATAAAAAAAATCCAGGCATCATCAAGCGCCTATGGACGGTTTTTTGGCGCCCTAGCACCAAGTTTTCTTTTGGAGCATTGACCATCGTCGGATTTGTTGCCGGTGTCGTGTTTTGGGGTGGTTACAACTGGGCCATGGCGTATTCCAATACCGAGTCCTTCTGCATTTCCTGTCATGAAATGAGAGATAACGTTTATCAGGAACTGAAGGAAACGATTCATTATTCCAATACGTCCGGGGTGCGGGCCGTTTGCTCCGATTGTCATGTCCCCAAGGAGTGGCAACATAAATTCGTCCGCAAAATCAAGGCGACCAATGAACTTCTTCACTCTTTCCTGGGGACCATCGATACGCCGGAGAAGTTCGAAGCTCAACGCCTCTATATGGCGAAAAACGTATGGGCGGAAATGAAGGCCACCGATTCCCGTGAGTGCCGAAACTGTCATGACTCGGCTTCCATGAAACTGGAGGACCAGGTGCGTCCAGCGCGTAAAAAACACAAGAAGTCTTTGGAGACGGGCGAAACATGTATCGATTGCCACAAAGGCATCGCTCACAAGTTGCCAAAGGGATGGGAATCATAGATCGCTGAAGGATCTGTTTTGAATAGATAATGGCGAGAAAAATGGCGGATGGGGTGGGATTCGAACCCACGATACGGTATTCCCGCATACTGATTTAGCAAACCAGCGCCTTCAGCCACTCGGCCACCCATCCTTTTTTCGCGCGCGATGGCGGAACTTCGCTGCCGGGCCTGTGTTCTACCGGCCTCCCGAAAACCTGTCAATCGGCGCCGCCGTCATTCGGGGAGTTTACCCAGGCCAGGAGCTATCCCAGGGGCTCGGAAATGCCGCCGGAGACCACGGCGCCGGTAAGCCGCCCCAACTCCCCGGGTTCGGTGGGAAAAACGCAATGGGGGTGGCCGGCGGCGGCGTAGACGATGGGGAACCGGGCCAGTGACTGGTCCATGGCCATGGGCAGGCTTCGGGTCATTCCCTTCGAAACGAGGCCGATGGGCGCCACGCCGCCGATGGCGAAACCGGTGGCTTCCCGGACCCCGTCCGCGTCGGCCCGCCGGATCTTGCCTTCCAGGCCAAGGGCCGGTCCCAGCGCTTCGGCGCGGCAGCGGCGGTCGCCGGAAATCAGGGCCATCACCGGGCGGCCGCCAATGATGAATACCAGGGATTTGACGATGGCGCCCAGTTCCACGCCAATGGCGTTCGCCGCGTCCTGGGCGGTGCGGGCGGTCTGGTTCAGTTCCATGATCTGGCCCCGGGCGTCGGCGGCGGCCAGGGCGTCGCGCACCCGTCTGACCGAGGCATTGTCCAAAAGGCCCATGGTTTTCTTGTCTGTTGGAGGGGGGCTGATTGATGCCTCCTAGTTGAGAAATGGCACTTTCATGCCTGCTTCGAACGTGGGCCGCATGGTAAGCACGTTGAACCACCGCTTGACGCTGGGATACTCGTCCAGGTCCGCCTGGTGCCATTCGTGGCGGGCAACCCAGGGATAGGTGGCGATGTCGGCGATGGAAAGGTCGTCGCCGGCGAGGAAGGCGGACTCTTCCAGGCGCACGTCCAGAACCCCATAGAGGCGCAGGGTTTCGCCCTTGTAGCGCGCCTTGCCGTAGGGCACGTCATGCTTGGCGAACTTGAGGAAATGATGGGCCTGTCCGAACAGGGGGCCGACGCCGCCTATTTGCAACATCAACCATTGCAATACCGAATACCGGGCCCGGGGTTCGGTGGGAAGCAGGGAGCTTTCGGTTTTTTCGGCCAGATAGATGAGGATGGCGCCGGATTCCATGAGCGAGATAGGCTCGCCGCCGGGGCCGTCCGGATCGACGATAGCGGGAATCTTGCTCCACGGGCTGATCTTGATGAATTCGGGTGCGAATTGTTCTTCCTCGCCGATATTGACTTTATGAACGGTGTAGGGGAGGCCCACCTCTTCCAGCATGATGGAAACCTTGCGCCCATTGGGCGTTCCCCAGGTGTACAGGTCGATCATTCGATGTTTCCTTCAATCTGTCCGTCAGGCTGTCCGTCAGGCGCCCGAAACTTATGAGCGTTCACGGCAACACGGTGGTTTCCCATCAGGTCGTCGTGGATGTTGGTGGCCAGCGCCTGAAACCCGGCGGCATTGTTATGGGGGTCATCGCGGGCCCGGGTCAATGGCCGGAGGTGTTCCACGATGCCCACGCCGTTTTCGGCCGGCACTGAAAAAGCCAAGGGTTTTTAGCCGTTGGAGGAGATGGAGTCATCCCCGATCCTTTTGTTGGTCTTCATTGGAGGTGGGCGGACAGTACGGCATAGCGGAAGGCACAAGGCCCAAGATGGCCCTTGGCGTTGGTCAACGAGGCGCCGCCACGGGCAAGAACTAGCGGATGAATATTTTTTATAGTTTTTTTCAATGTTGACGGGTCGTTTTCATATATGTCGTTTTCATATATACTGGGCGCTGAATCGAATAGTGCGGATGCATGAAGGCTGGGTCCGGCGGCGCCATCCGGCGGATTGGCGGAAGGTGTCAACAGTTGAAAGTGCCTTGCCGCCCATGGCCGGTGCTCCGGCCCGAAGCGCCGCTCGGGCGCTGACCGCCGCCGGTAATTCCGGCTTTCCGCAGTCGATACGCTTATATCTGAGTGAAATGAACCGAGCCGGCCAAATTTTTCCGCGCCCCTGGGGCGGCGTTAAAGCCGTTAACCCCATTTGCGGACAATGGTCCCAACGTCCAAGGAACCAAGGACCATGAGGGAGAATTAAGTACATAAAATCTCAATGAAAAGGCCGGCAGGGACGGGGACTCAGTGAATCTTAACGGTTTTCAGCCAAGATCGGGCATCCAAGATTATTGACGCGGGAGACGGGGAAAGATGACCAGCGGACCGCGATATAGTTCCTTGGCGGAATCAGCCTACGCCACATCCAATCCCGAGAGGGCTGGAGAAGACCGGCGCAACGGCATGGATCGGCGTTATTGCGTTGACCGCCGCGACTACATGGACGCATGGGAATATCCCATGGTCCATAACCGGCGCCGGGCCGGCGACCGCCGCAGCGGATACGATCGGCGGCGCTGACCGGGCGCCTGATACGTTAAACCCATAGCGCCGCCGGAGCGCCGGTGGATAGTGGGCGATGGCGTTCGCGCAAATTCCGCCTTGACCCATGGCCTGCCCGCTTCAATCCAGGCCTTGAGGCCCGGCGTGATGGTGTGAGCCTGGGTATGCCCGCCGTAATTTGAAATCATGACCGCCACGCGGGCGGCGCCTTCGGCGATCGGTTGCCGCGGTCCCGCCACATCTACGTTCTTGTCCCGGCGGGGAACGGCGCCTATCGGCATGATATCGAAAACCAGGAGAGTGGAGACCGGGGCGAGACCCCGAAAAGCCGGAAAAATCATTCCCTCAGCTTGGCCCGCAGGATTTGGTTGACCAGCTTCGGGTTGGCCTTGCCGCCCGTCGCCTTCATCACCTGGCCCATGAACCAGCCGAGGGTTTTTCCGTTGCCGTCGCGGTATTGCCGCGCCTGGTCCGGGTTGCCGGCGATCACCCGGTCCACCGCTTCCTCGATGGGACCCGTGTCGGTAATTTGCTTCAGGCCCTTTTCCTCGACGATGGCGCCCGGGGCCTTGCCGGTATCCATCATTTGTTCGAACACGTCCTTGGCGATGCGGCCCGAAATGGTGTCGTCGGCCATCAGGTCCAAAAGCGCGCCCAGGTTTTCGGCGCTCACCGGGCTGGCCGTAATGGTCAAGCCTTTCTTGTTCAGCGCCCCGAACAGGTTGCCGGTGACCCAGTTGGCCGCCTGCTTGGCGTCCCGGCCGCGGGCTACGGTTTCGAAATATTCCGCCGTTTCCCTTTCCGCCACCAGCACGCCGGCGTCATAGGGTGAAAGGCCATAATCGGAAATGAACCGCGCATTCTTGTCGTCGGGCAATTCGGGCAGGGTGGCGGCGATGGTGTCGACGTATTCCTGGCTCAGCACCAGGGGCAACAGGTCCGGGTCGGGGAAATAGCGGTAGTCATGGGCGAACTCCTTCGCCCGCATAGACCGGGTCAGGCCCAGGTCGGCGTCGTAAAGCCGGGTTTCCTGCACAACTTCACCGCCGGTTTCATACACCTCCACCTGGCGTTCCGCTTCGTGCTCGATAGTTTCCATAATAAAGCGTATGGAATTGACGTTCTTGATCTCGGCCCGGGTGCGGTATCCGGTCTCGCCCACCTTGCGCACGGAAACATTGACGTCGGCGCGCATGGATCCTTGTTCCATGTTGCCGTCACACGTGCCCAGGTAGCGGACGATGGACCGTATCTTGCGGACGAAAAAGCCGGCCTCTTCGGGCGAGCGCAGGTCGGGTTTGGAAACGATCTCCATCAGCGCCACGCCCGACCGGTTGAGGTCCACATAGGTGCGCCGGGGGTCCTGGTCGTGCAGGGACTTGCCGGCGTCCTGTTCCATGTGCAGGCGTTCGATGCCCACTTCCCGGGGGGCGGCGCCGGGCAGGGCGATCACCACCACCCCTTCGCCGACGACGGGTTTAAGGTATTGGGAAATCTGATAGCCCTGGGGCAGGTCGGCGTAGAAATAATTTTTTCGTTCGAACACGCTTTCCAGGTTGATCCGCGCCTTCAGCCCCAGGCCGGTCTTCACCGCCTGTTCGACGCAATATTCGTTGATCACCGGCAGCATGCCGGGCATGGCGGCGTCGACCAGGGAAACCTGGGTGTTGGGCCGGGCGCCGAATTCGGTCGCCGAGCCGGAAAACAGCTTGGCCTTGGAGGCGATCTGGGCGTGAACTTCCAGGCCGACGACCACTTCCCAATCCCCTGTTTGGCCTTCGATGATGTAGGTCATTCGCCGGTTTCTCCGGGCCGGGCGGTGAAGTCCGCCGCTTCTTCCAGGGCCGCCGCGGCGCGGAACAGGGTTATCTCGTCGAAAGCCGGGGCGATCAGGTGCAGGCCCAGGGGCAGGCCATCGCGCGACAGTCCGGCGGGCACCGATATGGCGGGCAGGCCGGCCATGGACGCGGGCACGGTGAAGATGTCGTTCAGGTACATGGCGATGGGGTCGTCCATCTTCTCGCCGATGACGAAGGCGGCGGACGGCGTCGTCGGCGTCAGCAAAACGTCAACGTCTTCGAAAGCGTTGCGGAAATCCTGGGCGATCAGGGTACGCACCTTCTGCGCCTTCAGGTAATAGGCGTCATAGTAGCCGGCGGACAGAACATAGGTGCCGATCATTACCCGGCGGCGCACCTCGTCGCCGAAACCTTCGGCCCGGGTCAACTCGTACTGGTCGTCCAGGCTGTCGCCAGGAACGCGCAGGCCATAGCGCACGCCGTCGTACCGGGCCAGGTTGGACGACGCCTCCGCCGGGGCGACGATATAATATGTGGGCAAGGCGTATTTGGTGTGGGGCAGGGACACGTCAACGGTTTCGGCGCCCATATCCTTGAACCACTGGATGCCCTTGCGCCAAAGGTTCTCGACCTCCTTGGGCGTGCCGTCCATGCGGTATTCATTGGGGATGCCGATGCGCATGCCCTTGACGCCGCTTGCCAGCGCGCCTTCGAAATCGGGCAGGTCCCGGGGCGCCGAAGTGGAATCCTTGGCATCAAAGCCGGCCATGGCCTGGAGCATGATGGCGGCGTCCCTGACCGTGCGGGTCATGGGGCCGGGCTGGTCCAGGCTGGAAGCAAAGGCGACCACCCCCCAGCGGGAACAGCGGCCATAGGTGGGTTTCATGCCGACGGTGCCGGTAAAGGCGCCGGGCTGGCGGATGGATCCGCCCGTATCGGTGCCGATGGCGCCCAGCGCCGCCCGCGCCGCGACGGCCGCCGCCGAGCCCCCCGACGAACCGCCGGGGACCCGGTGCTTGCCGTCGGCGGCTTTCCACGGGTTGATGACCGGGCCGTAGTAACTGGTCATGTTGGACGAGCCCATGGCGAATTCATCCAGGTTGGTCTTGCCCAGCATCACCGCCCCCCCGGCCTTCAGGTTGGCGGTGACCGTCGACTCATAAGGGGGGACAAAGCCGTCCAGGATGTGCGATCCGGCGGTGGTCAATACGCCTTCCGTGCAAAACAAATCCTTGATGGCGATGGGGATACCATCCATGGCGCCCAGCGCTCCGCCCGCCGCCCGGCGGGCGTCCGAAGCCCGGGCGGCGTCCAGCGCCAGTTCCGGGGTTTCGGTGATGAAGGCGTTGAGGTGGCGAACCCTTTCCACCGCCTCGATATGGGCGCCGGCCAGTTCCTCGGCGGAAAAATCGCCCTTGTCCAGCCCGTCCCGGGCCTGGGCGATGGTAAGGCCGGTGAGCATGGTCATTCGACCACCTTGGGCACGGTGTAAAAGCCGTCGTGCCGTTCCGGCGCGTTGGCCAGAACCTTTGCCCGGCAGTCGCCGTCGGTGACCGTATCATCGCGGCGGGGCCAGGTCATGTCGGCGACGGAAGTCATCGGCGCAACCCCGTCCGTATCCACTTCCGCCAACTGTTCCACCCAACCCAGGATGTTGGAAAGCTCGTTCGCCAGTTCGTCCTGGGCGTCGCCGGGGACCCGGATGCGGGCCAGGCGGGCGATGGCGCGGACGGTTTCTGTATCCAGGGACATGTCATTAAATCCGGGGGCCGGTTCTGGCCGGTTGAACAGGCGCGGAACCTATCACCGGCCCCGGTGACGCGCAAGCCGGGGACCGCCAACCCGTCCGGAAGGCAGGCGCCTGATCCGCCCTGGCCTAACCTGGCCTAATCGCCCTTGGCCAGGGCCTCCCACACCTTTTCGTTCCACGCCGCCACCGCCATCTCGACGGCGCCGGCGAGGGCTTCGGCGACGGATGCCGCCGGTTTTTCCTTGACCTCGAGGGTGCGGGCGTACCCTTTTAGGGAGGCGCCGTCATAGACCACCCGATCCTTGAGCAGGCGGTACAGGAACGCGGTGGAAAAGACCTCGTCATAGCCTTCCTCCACTTCCAGGATGTCAATGCTGATCTGATAGACCGGGTTCTGGGCCGACAACTGATAGGGCGCTTCGGTGATGAACATGGGGGCGGTGAAACTGTAGTAACGGCCGTTGTACAGGCATTGAAATTCGATCTCGTAATCGGCGGTTTGGAACAGCGCGCCCTGCACCTCGCCCATGCCTTCGAAAGTTACCGTATAGCGGCAGGACGTGCCATCGCCGGTCAGCGCCATGCCGGTCAGGTTCTGTTTCAGCACCCCGTCGATGAGGGGCATGAGAATGGGCGAATAGACAAAGCCCAGGTCCGTGCCGTCCCGTTGCACGCCGATCCAGGTGCCCTTGACCGCCTGGCCGACGCCTTGGACCCGGTCACCCTTCTTCAGCTTGCCTACCCGTTTGGAGGTTGTCTTCGGCTTGGCGCGGACGTTGACATCCTTCATCACCAGGTAAGGGCCGGGGCGGGGATTGATTTCCACGCCCATGAAGGTTTCCTGGGCCCAAGCCGAAGAAACGAGAACTGATGAAACAAAGGTAAGCGGGGCAAAAACCGGAACGGCAAGGAAAAGGCCGGTGCCCAGCAATAGTCCGCAACTTCTCCAGGCGGCGCCAACAATGCCCCGCTTGGCCCACCGGCCCGCCGGTGGATGGAGAGTCGCCGCCGTCTCCAAGGTTTCAATTGCCGTTCGAACCATTGTTTCCCGCTCACGATTCCGGGCCAGGTTAAGGATAGTCGCCGGGGGAGGGTCTTGCCACCGGGATTTCGGGCCGTCCCCGGCCGGACCCGCGCCCTCTGGACCCGCGCCTTGGAGGGCATTAAGGTGCCGCCGGTCATGGCAGTAGGCACCCTCCAGGAACTGAAGTCGCGGCTTTAAAGGGAAAGCCGGTTGCTGGGGCTGGATATGGGGTCGAAAACCATCGGTCTGGCCCTGTCCGATGTCGGCCGCATGGTGGCGACCCCCTATCGCACCCACCGGCGGAAGAAGTTCAAGGACGATGTTGAAGCCCTGAAATCCGTCATGGCGGAACAAGACGTGGGCGGGCTGGTCATCGGCCTGCCGGTCAGCATGGACGGCAGCGAAGGTCCCCGCTGCCAGTCGGTACGCCAGTTCGCCCGAAACCTGCTGGAGCACATGGAATTGCCCATCGCCTTTTGGGACGAACGCCTGTCCACGGCGGCGGTGGAGCGCGTGCTGGTCAAAGACGCCGACATGAGCCGCAAGCGCCGGGCGGAAGTGGTCGACAAGATGGCCGCCGCCTACATCCTGCAAGGCGCGCTGGACGCCATGAACGGCGCCGGGGGATGATTCCGCGACGGCTTCCCGTCTTGCTCATTCAGGGGGGCGGCCGTATAGTGCCTTTTTAATGACCGGTCTTGCCCCCGAGCTGACTTTTGCCCACCGCCACCTGCTTGGCATCGAAGGCCTTTCTCCCGACGAAATCACCCTGCTTCTGGACCGCGCCGAAACCTACGTGGCCCAGAACCGCCTCGCCGACAAGAAAAAGGCGGTGTTGGTGGGGCGGACCATCATCAACCTGTTTTTCGAATCCTCCACCCGTACCCGCACCTCTTTTGAACTGGCCGGAAAGCGCTTGGGCGGCGACGTAATCAATATGTCCGTGTCCACCAGTTCGATCAAGAAGGGCGAGACCCTCATCGACACGGCCATGACCCTGAACGCCATGCACCCGGACGTGCTGGTGGTGCGCCATCCCGATTCCGGCGGCGTCAAGCTGCTGTCGGAAAAGGTCAACTGCGCCGTCATCAACGGCGGCGACGGCAGCCACGAACACCCCACCCAGGCGCTGTTGGACGCCCTGACCATCCGCCGCCGCAAGGGCCGGCTGGCCGGGTTGCGGGTGGCCATCTGCGGCGACGTGCTGCATTCGCGGGTGGCGCGGTCCAACATCTATTTGCTCAACACCATGGGCGCCCGCATTCGCCTGATCGCGCCCCGCACCCTGATTCCGCCGGCGGTCGAACGCATGGGCGTGGAAGTGTTCAACGACATGAAGGAAGGACTGAAAGACTGCGACATCGTGATGATGCTGCGCCTGCAGAGCGAGCGCATGCATACCAACTATTTCCCGTCCATCCGCGAATACTTCCATTTCTTCGGGCTGGATTACGAAAAACTGGCCAGCGCCAAGCCCGACGCCCTGATCATGCATCCCGGCCCCATGAACCGGGGCGTCGAAATCGATTCGGAAGTGGCCGACGACATCGGCCGCAGCGCCATCCGCGAACAGGTGGAAATGGGTGTCGCCGTGCGCATGGCCTGCCTGGAGGTGCTGGCCCTCAACCTGCCGGCATGGGTGGAGGGAGCGGACTGATGGGGGGCGCGGGAAAACCGGGGGCACCGCCAGCCAGCGTGGCTTACGTCAATGCCCGGCTGCTTGACCCGGCAAGCGGCCTGGACGTTCAAGTGGACGCCCGGGGCGGCCTGCTCACCGACGGCGAGATCATTTCCGATGTGGGCGCCGGCCTGTTCAGCGACGGTGCGCCCGACGGGGTTCAGGTGGTGGACTGCGGCGGCCATTGCCTGGCGCCGGGGCTGGTGGACATGCGGGCACAGCTTCGCGAACCGGGCGAGGAGCACAAGGAAACGCTGGCCTCGGCCGGCCGCTCGGCCACGGCGGGGGGCATTTCCACCATGGTTTGCCTGCCCAACACCGATCCGGTTCTGGACGACATGTCGGTGGTGGAATTCATCGCCCGCCGGGCGCGCAAGGTGGGTCTGACCAAGGTTCATCCCTACGGCGCCGTGACCAAGGGGCTGAAGGGCGAGGAAATGGCCGAATTGGGCATGCTGGCGGAATCCGGCGCCGTCGCCTTCACCGATGGCGACCGGGCGGTCGCCAATGCCCGGGTGATGAGCAAGGCGTTGAGCTATGCCGGCACCTTCAATCTTTTGATCATCCAGCATCCGGAAGAACCCAGCCTGGCCGGGATGGGGTCGATGAATTCAGGCGAGACGGCGACCCGCCTGGGGCTGACCGGCATTCCCCGGGAAGCGGAAATCATCATCGTCGAACGGGACATCCGCCTGGCCGAAATGACCCGGGGCCGGCTTCACTTCGCCCACCTGTCGACGGCGGCCGCCATCGAAGCGGTGCGCAAGGCCAAGGCCCGGGGGCTGAGCATCACCTGTGATACGGCGCCACCCTATTTCGCCCTCAACGAAACCGCCGTCGGCGATTACCGCACCTTCACCAAGTTGTCGCCGCCGTTGCGTGCCGAAAGCGACCGCCAGGCGGTGGTCGACGGCCTCGGGGACGGCGCCATCGACGCCATCGCCTCGGACCACGCGCCCCAGGACGAAGACGCCAAACGATTGCCCTTCGCCCAGGCCGCCTTCGGCGGCATTGGCCTGGAAACCCTGTTGTGCGTATCCCTGGAGCTCTACCACAACGGCCACATGAGCCTGCTGGACGTGATCGGACGCCTTACCCACCAGCCG
The DNA here is from genome assembly GCA_024278615.1 of Alphaproteobacteria bacterium. GTDB lineage: Bacteria > Pseudomonadota > Alphaproteobacteria > Rhodospirillales > 2-02-FULL-58-16 > JAJRSS01. The sequence continues at coordinate 4,289 of JAJRSS010000291.1, read as the reverse complement.
GCGGCGTTGCTGGACCTGCCCGCCGGGCGGCTGGAAAAGGGCGCGGCGGCGGACCTGGTGGTGTTCGATCCCGACCGCGGGTGGAAGGTGGACGGCGACCGCCTGCTCAGCAAGTCCAAAAACACGCCTTTCGATGGCCGGCCGGTGCAGGGCAGGGTGCTGCGCACGGTGATCGACGGCCGCACGGTTTTCGAGCGCCAAGCCGCCGGCGCGGGCACCTGACCCATGGGTGGCGCGGCGGAAGGCGCAGGGAGCCTGTATCTCGTTTACCTGATGGCGGCGGCGGCGGGATACCTGTTGGGGTCGGTGCCTTTCGGGTTGGTGCTGACGCGGCTGGCCGGGCTGGGCGACGTGCGCCGGATCGGCTCGGGCAACATCGGCGCCACCAACGTGCTGCGCACCGGCAACAAGCCCCTGGCGGCGGCGACCCTGCTTTTGGATGCGGGCAAGGGCGGCGTGGCGGCCTTGGCGGTGGGCATGTTGATGGGCGAAGACCCGGGCCTGATCGCCGGCGGCGCGGCGGTGCTGGGCCACAACTTCCCCCTCTGGCTGGGCTTCAAGGGCGGCAAGGGGGTGGCCACCACCCTGGGCGTGTTGCTGGCCGTCATGTGGCCGGTGGGGGTGGGCGCCTGCCTGACCTGGCTGGCGGCGGCGGTCCTGTTACGCATGTCGTCGCTGGCGGCGCTCATCTCCCTGGCGGCGGCGCCGGTTTACGCCTTTTACCTGGACGGCCCCCACCAGGCATGGCTGGCTGCCGCCCTGGCGGCGCTTTCCTTTGTCCGCCACCGGGCCAACATCGGCCGCATCGTTCGCGGCGAGGAATCCAGGATCAGCTTCAAGAAGGAATAAGTTTCCGCCATCACCCTTGACGGTGCGCTTCGCCTTCGCGCACTGTCCCCCGCCATGAGCGAACCCGCAACCCGCCAACTCTCGCAGGCTGAAAGGCTGGACTGGCTGCAATTGATCCGCAGCGAAAATGTCGGCCCGATCACCTTTTACAAACTGCTGGAACGCTTCGGTTCCGCCGCCGCCGCGCTCGAAGACCTTCCCCAATTGGCCCGGTTGGGCGGCCGGTCCCGGGGCGTCCGGGTCTGCTCCCGGTCCGCCGTGGAAAAGGAAATGGAGGCCGCCGACGCCCTGGGCGCCCGCCTGATCGCCCGCGGCGAGCCCGACTATCCGCCCCTGCTGGCCCACATCGAAGATGCGCCGCCCCTGATCGGCCTGCTGGGGCACGCCCACCTGCTGGCCAAGCGGGCGGTGGCCATGGTCGGGGCCCGCAACGCCTCGGTCAACGGCCGGCGCTTCGCCCGCCAGGTGGCCGCCGACCTGGGTTCCGCCGGGCTGATGGTGGTCTCCGGCATGGCCCGGGGCATTGACGCCAAGGCCCACGAAGGGGCCCTGGCGACGGGAACGGTGGCGGTGCTGGGTGGCGGCGTCGACGTGATTTATCCCAAGGAAAACTCGGATCTTTACCAAGAGATCAAGGCCCGGGGCGCCCTGATCAGCGAGGTTGCCGCCGGAACCCAGCCCCAGGCTCGCCATTTCCCCCGCCGAAACCGCCTGATTTCGGGCATTTCCCGGGGCGTGGTGGTGGTCGAAGCCAGCGTGCGCTCGGGAACCCTGATCACCGCCCGCATGGCGCTGGAGCAGGGCAGGGAGGTTTTCGCCGTTCCCGGTGCCCCGCAAGACCCCCGCGCCCAGGGCACCAACGGCCTGATTCGCCACGGCGCCGCCCTGGTCCAATCGGCCGAGGACGTGATGCAAATTCTGGACGGTCTGTGGGATCGGCCCCTGGCTGAGCCGAATTTGTTTGATTTTCAAAGAGTTACCCCCACGCCGTCCAGCCCGTCCGAGATCGAAACCGGGCGGACGGTGGTGGAGGAAAGTCTTAACTTTTCCCCGGTTACGGTTGACGAAATCATTCGTGCCTGCCAAATGTCCCCTGCTGCGGTGTCCATGGTCCTGCTGGAACTTGAATTGGCGGGCCGGTTGGAGCGCCATCCGGGCAACCGGGTTTCACTGGTGAGTTAATCTTCATAAATGGGCCATGCTTTACGAGCGGGCCAAATTTCTTAAGTGGGTAAATAACGGGATTTCATGAAAGTCGTTGTTGTCGAATCGCCGGCCAAGGCGAAAACCATCAACAAGTACCTGGGCCGGGATTACAAGGTACTGGCCAGCTATGGCCATATCCGCGACCTGCCTTCCAAGAACGGCAGCGTCCGTCCCGACGAGGATTTCGAAATGGACTGGGAGGTGGACTCCCGGGCCAAAAAACACCTGTCGGAAATCTCCAAGGCGGTGAAGAACGCCGACCACCTGTATCTGGCGACGGACCCGGACCGGGAAGGCGAAGCCATCGCCTGGCACGTTTGCGAGGTTCTGAAAAAGGGGAACAAGCTGAACGGCGTCGAGGTCAAGCGGGTGGTCTTTAACGAGATCACCAAAAGCGCCATCCTGGAAGCCTTCAACCACCCCCGCGAGGTAGACCACGAACTGGTGGACGCCTACCTGGCGCGCCGGGCGCTGGACTACCTGGTCGGCTTCAACCTGTCGCCGGTGCTGTGGCGCAAACTGCCGGGCAGCCGTTCGGCGGGGCGGGTGCAGTCGGTGGCGCTTCGCCTCATCTGCGAACGGGAAACGGAGATCGAACTTTTCCGCCCCCAGGAATATTGGACCATACGCGCCACCCTGGCGGCAAAGGGCGGCGAATCCTTCCACGCCAATCTGACCCACCTGAATGGCGACCGGCTGGACAAGTTCTCCATCGCCGACGAAACCGCCGCCAAGGCCGCCGTGGCGACCATCGAGGCCGCCCAATTCACCGTCGCCGAGGTGGAAAGGAAAAAGACCAAGCGCCACCCGGCGCCACCCTTCATTACTTCCACTTTGCAACAGGAAGCGGCCCGCAAGCTGTATTTCGCCGCCAAGCGGACCATGCAGGTGGCCCAGAAACTGTATGAGGGCGTGGCCATAAATGGGGAAACCGTGGGCCTGATCACCTACATGCGGACCGACGGCGTGACCCTGGCCGGCGAAGCCGTCGATGCCTGCCGCAACCTGATCAAAAGCCAATACGGCGCCCGCTATCTGCCGGCTGAACCCCGGGTTTACAAAACCAAGGCCAAGAACGCCCAGGAAGCCCACGAAGCCATCCGGCCGACGGATCCGGCCCGGCGCCCGGAAGACGTGGCCAAGCACCTGGGAGAGGACGAACGTAAACTTTACGAGCTGATCTGGAAACGGACCGTCGCCTGCCAGATGGAATCGGCGGTCCTCGACCGGGTGGCCATGGATGTCCGATCCGGCGATGGCGCCACCGTCCTGCGCGCCACCGGTTCGGTGGTCGCCTTCGACGGGTTTTTTACCCTCTACCGGGAAGGCGGCGACAACATCGACCGGGAACGGCGCGGCGACGAACGGGACCGCATCCTGCCCGACCTCAAGCCGGGCACTGAAGTCAGGCGCACCGGCGTCGATCCGGAACAGCATTTCACCCAGCCGCTGCCCCGCTATTCGGAAGCCAGCCTGGTCAAACGGATGGAGGAATTGGGCATCGGCCGGCCTTCCACCTATGCCTCCATCCTGTCCGTGCTTCAGGACCGCGATTATGTCGTGCTGGAAAACCGCCGCTTCGTCCCCGAAGACCGGGGCAGGCTGGTCACCGCGTTCCTTTCCAGCTTTTTCGGCCGTTACGTGGAATATGATTTCACCGCCGACCTGGAAGAAAAACTGGACGACATCTCCGGCGGGCGGGTGGAATGGAAAAAGGTACTCCGGGATTTCTGGCAGCAGTTCAGCGCCGCTATCGACGAAACCAAGGAGTTGCGTGTGCGGGAGGTCCTGGACGCCCTGAACGAACTTCTGGGCCCCCACTTCTTCCATGACGAAGGAAACGGCCGCGATCCCCGGGCCTGCCCCTCCTGCGCCGGTGGTAAACTGAGCCTGAAGGTGGGCAAGTTCGGCGCCTTCATCGGTTGTTCCGATTATCCCGATTGCCGCTATACCCGCCCGCTGGTGGTGGATAACAGCGCCGATCCGGTGGAAATCGCCGTTGCTTCCGGTCCGGTGGAACTGGGCGTCGACCCGGACACCGGCCTTATGGTGACCTTGCGCGCCGGTCCCTATGGCCGTTACGTCCAACTGGGCGAAGTAACAGGCGAGGACAAGAACAAGGTTCGGCCAAAAAGGGCCTCGATTGCCAAGACCGTTCCCATGGCGGACATCGATTTGCAGTTCGCCCTGCATCAGTTGGCCCTGCCCCGGGACGTGGGCATCTATCCGGAAAG
>JAJRSS010000290.1 GCA_024278615.1 Alphaproteobacteria bacterium | reverse complement strand
TTGTCGCCTCGAAGCGCCTCAAGCGCGACCTTGGCCTTGAAATCCGCTGTAAACCGTCGTCGTATCGTCATCGTCGTATTCCTCCGTTATCCGGACGAATACACCTTAACACCCTGTCCGATTTTCTAGGACCACCTCAGTTTTCCGCCATCACCCGGGCACACCAACAGGCGCCGCAATCGCAGTCGCCACCGGTGAGGTTACGATCTAACTAGTCGAGAGCGACCAGATTTTCCGCCGACGCCTTCCCGTTCTGGCCGGGAACGAGCTCATACTCAACTTTTTGACCCTCGCGAAGCGTGGTCATTCCAGCCCGCTGTACGGCGGAGATGTGGACAAAGGCATCATTCGATCCGTCTTCGGGCTCAATAAACCCAAAACCCTTGGTGGGATTAAACCATTTCACGGTACCAACAGTCATTTCGCATTCTCTATCTGTGATCGCATAACCGCCCGCCTCAAGTTCAACCCCAAGCCGACCAGCATTAAAACTTATACCACGATCCGGACCGCTACAAAACCACAATCGAAAACGGTACAATAATTCAAATAAAACAATATTTTACTATGTGCAGCAAGGTGGCGGTCGTGGTGGCAGGGCCGGGTTCTCCCGTGCTATAGATATTTTCAGGTGCTATGGAAAAAGTAAGGCACTGAAATATGAGAGATGTGGGGCGGCAAAAGATGCCGGCGGAGGCGGTCAGGCACCAAGACGAACGTGGCGCGGCGGCGGTCATCGGCGCCGGTATCGTCGGCGTGGCGACGGCGCTATACCTGCAACGGGACGGTTGGCAGGTCACCATTGTCGACCCCGAAGAACCGGGCGAAGGCGCGTCCAAGGGTAATGCCGGCATCATCGCCCAGGAACACATCATCCCCATTGGGACGCTGAATACCCTTCTTCAGGTGCCGGCCATGCTCATCGACAGCACCGCGCCCCTGTCGTTGCGCTGGCGGCACTTGCCGAGCCTGGCGCCATGGTTGTTGCGGCTGACGCTGGCCAGCCGGCCCAGCAGGGTGGAAGCCATTAGCCGCGCCCTGGCCGGACTTCTGGCCGGCGTGCTGGACGCGTATCGGCCGTTACTGGAAAGCGCCGGGGCCCCGGACTTGCTCCGCTACAAGGGGTTGCACCAAATATACCAGATTGAAAGGGCCTTTCGCCGGGATGCCGCGGCGTTGGAAATCAAGCGCCGCATGGGGATCAAACTTGAAATCCTGAACGGCGGCCAGGTACGCGAGCGGCTGCCCGCCCTCGGTCCCAGCGTCCGCCACGGGGTATGGTACCCCGATTGCGCCCATACGCTGGACCCCCACCGCCTGGTCCAGATTCTGGCATTGGACTTCGCCCGCAAGGGCGGCCGCTTCGAGCGGCGCAAGGTCGACAGCTTCACCTGTGATGGCGGGCGGGTTACCGCCGTCCGCGCCGGGGGGAAAACCCTCGCCGCCGATCTGGCCGTGGTTTCCGCCGGCGCCTGGTCCAGGCCCCTGGCCCGCATGCTGGGCCAGGACGTTCCCCTGGAAAGCGAACGGGGCTATCACGTGACCCTTCCCGGTTCCGGGGTCGAACTGGAAACCCCGATCCTTTCCGTCGATCATGGTATTGCCATCACCTCCATGACCCCGGGGCTTCGTATCGCCGGCACGGTGGAACTGGCGAACCTGGAGGCGCCGCCCGACCCTAAGCGAAACCGGATACTGGAGACCAGGGCAAAGACCCTGCTTCCCGGCCTTAAAATCGGTGGCGGATCGGATTGGATGGGCCACCGTCCTTCCTTGCCCGATTCCATGCCGGTGATCGGGCCGGTGCCCGGGTGTTCGAACGCCTACCTGGCTTTCGGCCACGGGCACCTGGGGTTGACCGGCGCGGCGGTCACCGGACGGGCCATCGCCGATATGGCCGCCGGGCGGCAAACGGGATTCGACATCGCGCCCTTCAGCCCGGCGCGGTTTTCCTGATCCCTAATGCTGCGGCGGCTTCTTGAGCGCCCAGCGGTACACCGGTGCCAGCAGGGCCGGCAGCATGTAGACGGGAAACTGGCCGAGGGCGAAAAACAGCAGCGTATCGGGTGCCGTGCCCGCCGGCAGCACGGCCAGCAACACCGCCATGTTGCGGTTGCCGAAACAAAACCCCAGGGACAAGGCGCTTCGCCTGCCGCTGGCCAGGAAGGCCAGGGCGCCGGCCAGTTGAAGGCCGGCGTTGGCGATAAAGGCGGCGGCGGTGATGGCGACGACATGCGCCGGCTGGATCAGAAACTGGGCGGTTACGCCATCCATGACGCCGACGGCGAATATGACCAGGGCGAGCAGGGTCATGGTCTCCATGCCCGCCGCCGCCTGGTCCAGCCTTCGGGCGCCCATGGCCTTCTTGACAACCGCCGCGGCAAGCAAGGCGCTGCCGAAAAAAGCGGTCAGCCGGGCCATGAAGCCGATGGTATCCATGGACAAATTCAGGCCCAGAAGCTGAACCGAGATGAACGGCAGGGTAAAGGGGCTGATGACCGTCGCCGCTACCAGCACCACCAGGGCGAGGGGCGCTTCCAGGCCGATGATCAGGGCGAAGGCCGGCGACGCGGTAATCGGCGGCGCCCCGGCCATCAGCACCAATGCCGCCGCCACCGCCGGTGGCAGGCCTAATCCCTGCGCCAGGCCCCAGACAGTCATGGGGGCGGCGATCAGGATGCCTGCCACCGCCGCCATGACCAGGCCGGGGCGGCGCACGTGGCCGACAGCGTCGGCCCACCGGATACGCAAGAGGGAGATGAAAAGCATGACCCAGACGGATGGGCCCAGGGCCGGGCGGAACGATGACGCAAGGTCCGGCCATGCCAGTCCGATAAATAGGCTCACGGCCAGAATTTTTTTGCCGTGCTGGTTGAAGAAGAGACGGCCCCTGGCAAACACGGCCGGTCAACCGGACCGGGATTGCATCTGTTCGGGCAGGTAGGTGGCGATTTCCGGGAAGGCTGTCAACAGGACCACGGCTAAAAGCAACAGGAAGAAGAATGGCAACGCGGCCCGGGCAACGTAAAGAATATCCCTTCCGGTCAGCCCCTGGATGACGAACAGGTTGAAACCCACCGGCGGCGTTATCTGGGACATCTCGACAACGATGACCAGGTAAATACCGAACCAGATGAGGTCCATGCCGGCTTGTTCGACCATCGGCAGGATGACGGACGTGGTCAGGACGACCATGGATATGCCGTCGAGAAAACACCCGAGCACAATGAAAAACACCGTCAACGCCGCGATCAGCATGTACGGCGAAAGATTATACGATCCGATCCACGCCGCCAGTTCCCTGGGGATTCCGGCGAACCCCATGGCGACGGTCAGGAACGACGCGCCGGCCAGGATGAAAGCGATCATGCACGACGTGCGGGTCGCCCCGACGAGGCCGTCGATGAAGGTGCGCTTGTTCAGCGACCCCGACAACCGGGACAAGACCAGCGAAAGCACCACGCCGACCGCTGCCGCATCGGTGGGCGAGGCGATTCCTAGGTAGATGGCGCCGACGACGCCGCAGATCAGAAGCAAGATAGGGATCAGGCGGCGCGTACCGTATATCCGTTGCGACAAGGTTATGACCGGATCGGCGGGGGGAATGCGGCCGGGATGAATCATGCTCCAGGCGATTACGAAACCCATGAAGAGAATTACCATCATCAGGCCCGGCAGCACGCCGCCGACGAACAGGCGGGCGATGGACTGTTCCGTCGCCACCCCATAGACGATGAGGATGATCGAAGGAGGAATGAGAAAACCAAGGGTGCTGGAACCGGCCAGTGTGCCAATGGCAAGGCGCGGGTCATACCCGCGCTTTTCCAGTTCCGGCAGGGACATCTTGCCTATGGTCGCCGCCGTCGCCGCCGATGAGCCCGAAACGGCGGCAAAAATGGCGCAGCCCATGATGTTGACGTGGATAAGGCGTCCGGGCAGCCAGCCCAGCCAGGGCGCCAGCCCCTTGAACAGGTCCTCCGAAAGGCGGGAGCGGAACAGGATTTCGCCCATCCAGATGAACATCGGCAACGCCGCCAGCGCCCAGGAATTGGATGCTCCCCACACGGTGGTGGCGAGGACCGAACCCACGGGCGCCGAACTGAACAGGGTAATGCCGATAAAGCCGACGCCAAGCAGGGATATGGCGACCCACAGGCCGCTGCCCAGGAGGGCGAACAGAGCGACAATCAGCAGGGCGGTATAGAGAACCTGTTCCATGATGGTATGACGGCTCAGGTGTCCGAGCCGGAATCCCTGTCTTCAAGGGCGGGTAATACGCCCGGGCTTGAAGTGGTCTCATAGGACGGCTTTTCGCCGCGCAACAGGGCGATGAATTCGTCAACCAGGGCGATGGTCAATACCACCAGCCCCAGGACCATGGCTGATTGGGGTATCCAGATGGGCAAGGGCACCATGCCTACGGCCAAATCGCCGAAGCGGTATGACTCGGCGACCAATTTGATGGTGAATACGGCGAAATATCCGCTGAGCACAATACCCATGCCGGCGCACCACAGCTCGAAGCCCCGTCGCCATTTTCCACGCAATTTGCCGATCAGCAAGGTAACGCGGATATGGCTGCCCGCCCGGAGGCTGCTGGCCAGGGCCATGAAGGTGGCGGCGACAAGGAAAAAGCCGGTGAACTCGGCATAGGCCGGCACGATCAACCCCGTCGGGGCGTCCAGCCACCAGCCGGCCAGGGAATTAATGATATTGGCGGAGACCTGCAACACGACGACAAGGCAAATGGCGACGATAAAAGCCGCCGCCATAGCGCCGCTGGCTCGGTACAGACTGTCAAGAAATCGGCGCATAGCGCAGAAGCCAAACCCGGAGAGGAAAGGCGGCGGACCGGCTCAGAAACAACCCGGTCCGCCGTCAGGCATCAATTATTGTACGCTTTGAGAACGGCTTGGCCTTCGGCGCCGGCCTTCTTGATCCATTCATCGCTCATCGTGGCGCCGATTTTCCTCAGGTCACTCATGAGAGCGCTGCTTGGCGTTACGACGGAAATGCCATTCTTCTTGAGTATGGCGATTTTCTCATCGGTTTCCGCCTTGCTCATCTTCCATCCCCGTTTCTCGGCCTTGGCCGCGGCGGCAAGAACGGCATCGCGGGTCTTGGCGTCAAGTTTTCCGAAAGCCGCCTTGTTGACAACGACGATGTTTTTCGGAATCCACGCCTGGGTATGGTGAAAGTAGGACAGGAAGTCCCAGGCCTTGCTGCTGACGCCGGTGGATGGCGAGGTGATCATCGCTTCCACCCGCCCGGTGGCGAAGGCTTGGGGAAGGTCCGCCACTTCGATCTGGGTGGGAACCGCGCCGGCCAGTTCGGCCAACTGCGTGGTGTTGGCGTTGTAGGCCCGGAACTTCAGCCCCTTCATGTCACTGATCGAGGAAATTTCCTTCTTCGCGTACAGTCCCTGAGGCGGCCACGGCACCGCGAACAACACTTGCAGGCCCTGCTTGTCCAAAAGATCGCTGACCTTGGGTTTGGTTACTTTCCACAGCTTCTCGGCCGCCGCGTAGTCGGTGGCCAGGAAGGGCAGGGAATCGATCCCGAAGATGGGATTCTCGTTGGCCAGCAGGCCGAGGAAGAATTCGCCGATGGGCGCCTGCCCGCCGCGCACCGCGTTCTTGATTTCCTTGTGTTTGAACAGCGAACCGGCGCTGTGCACGTTGATTTCCAAAGCTCCTCCCGTCGCCTCTTTCACGTCCTTGGCGAACTGGTGGATGTTTACCGTATGGAAAGTCGCATCGGGGTAGGGCGTCGGCATGTCCCATTTTTCGGCGGCAAGGGCACCGCCCGAGAGCAGAGTCAAAGCGGCCACCACGGCTGTCAGTTGGGCGGTTAATTGCGTCAGTTTCATTGGTTTCCTCCCTGTTGAAATTATTTTGACGAGTATTGCCGCATAGGTTCCCGCTTCACAGTCATCGCGTCAAGATGTTACCGGGCCTGACACTGCGGCGCATCTACTTACCATTAATTTATTGACGATTTATCGATAAAATGCAACATATTAATTCGAGATCCTCCTGCGCATTAAAATTACTATGGAATTCCGATGACCAAACCTTCGCCCAGCCCCAACCCTTCGGCCACGGGGGCATGGCAGTTCTGGATCGACCGGGGCGGCACCTTCACCGACGTGGTGGCGCGCCACCCGGACGGCCGGCTGGTGACCGCCAAACTGTTGTCCGAAAACCCGGAATCCTAC
>JAJRSS010000026.1 GCA_024278615.1 Alphaproteobacteria bacterium | reverse complement strand
GCCGCGAGCCCGGCGTATATAAGCGTATTGGTAATGTATCCTCTCGCCGTGAAGATGACATTGGCATAGTGATCGATGGTATAGGCGTCGGGCAACGGACTGTACGACCACACGGTGCCGAAGGACAACAAGACGAGACCGAAGTGCGGCGAAAGCACCAGCAACAGGATGAAAATAACGATGGCGTAACAAGCGAAGGACTCAATTGGCCTTAATTCCCGTTTCATCAGACCTCCACCGCCCTTCTGGACAGAGGCGTAATCCTTGCCGCGAAGGGCCAGGAACGATATCCACATGGAGCACAAGGAGAAAACGACCAGGATCACCGAGATCACATAGCCCATGGGGTCGGAAATACCGATCGATGAAATCCTCAGGAAAGCCTGGGGCGCCAGCATATTGTTGATGTTCAACAACAGCGGCGTGCCGAGATCATCGAACACTTTCAGGAAAACAATCGACGCCCCGGCGATATAACCGGGCATGGCCAGGGGAAAGACGATGCGCCTGAACAGCCTGAAGCCGCTGGAGCCCAGGTTCTGCGCCGATTCCTCCATGGAGCGGTCGATGTTCATCAGGCTTGCCGACAGGTTGATCAAGATGAATGGAAAATAGTGGATGCTTTCGACGAAGATGACGCCGTTCAGCCCGCTCATGAAGGGTATGGTGAAGCCGAAATATTCATCCAGCAGCAAATTGATCGAACCGTTATCGCCGAACAGCAAAAGCATGGCCACGGCACCGACGAACGGCGGCATGATCAGGGGAATGAACCCCAGCGTCTGGATAATAACGGCACCTTTGAAATTGAAGCGCGTGGTGAAATAAGCCAGCGGCAACGAGATAATCGTCGCCACCACCACCGACATGGACGCCACGTAAAAGGAATTTACGAACGATTCCTGAAACAGGGATGTGTTAAAAAAATCGACAAAATTGATCAGGGTGAAGGCACCCGTCGAGGGGTCCTGAAAGGCGACGAAAATAACCTTGGCGACGGGGAGGACCAGAAAAACGAAGAGGAACAGCCCCAACAACAGGGCCACGGAACCCGGTCCCCATTGAATGCGCGATAGGGATTTCACCCGGCCATCCCCCTGATAGAGTTAAGGTGACTGAAGGAAAAGGCAGGACCAGGCGCTTTTCTTGCACCGGGCCCTGCCTCGACAGGTTCTCTTAAAGGATGGATTTGGCTTTCTCAGCCAGTTCCTTCGCCTTGGCATAGTTCGCTTTGACGAAAGCATCCCATTTCTGTTCGACTTCGGCCTGACGGCCGCTGACCTTGTCGGTCGCTTTTTTCCGCTTCTTCTTGAAGATGGCGGAGAAGTCCTTGTTGTTGGCCGTGGCTTCGTCAATGGGAAGCGCCGCCACCAGGGCGCGGGCTTCCTTGATCATGGCTTCGGCCTTGGCGTTGGACTTGCCGGCCAGCGCCGCTTCGGCGTCCTGGATGGCGCCGACCGCGCTTCTCAGAGCATCGAGCCGATAGGTGATCATCACGTCGAACATGGAATTGACCAGATTGTAGCGGTTCTTGGACAAAGCCAGGTTAAACTTGACCGCCGCGCCGATGGACTTGTCCTTGAACGGGTTGGGGAAGCCTTTCGGCGCCTTGGCGTAGGTGGCCGGGTTGACGGGCAGGCGCCTGATCTTGGGGTCCAGCAATACCTCCTGGCCCTCGGCCGAAAGCAGGTACTCGATGAAGATGCCCGCGGCTTTCGGATTCGGCGCGTTTTTGACAATGGCGATGTTGGCCGGCACAAGCGTCGTCACCGTCGGGTAGACGAACTCGACGGGGAAGCCGGAAGCCTTCGATGCCAGGCCGAAGAAGTCGATGACGATGCCGATGCCGAAGTTGCCCGAATTGACGCCATCGGGAACGCCGAAGCTGCGCGCCGTGACGGTCTTGAAATTACCGGCGATCTCCTTCCATTCCGCCCATCCTTTTTCCCAGCCTTCGCCTTGAAGCAGGGTTTCGACGGTCAGGTGGGTGGTGCCGGATCGCGAAGGCGCGCTCATGCCCACGTGGCCGTGATAGACCGGCTTTTTAAGGTCCGCCCATTCCTTGGGGTCGGGCAGTTTCTTGGCCTTGGTGTAACGGGTGTTCCACATGATGCCGTAACCCGAGGCGGCGAAGCCCTTGTAGTAACCCTCGGGGTCATTGATGGGGAACGAGCCGACCAGCTCGGGGATGCCCTTCACCTTGACCTGATACTTCGCAAGCAGGCCGTCTCCCTTCAACACTTCGAAAGCGTCCGGCGCCGAAGCCCAGAACATGTCCGACTTGTTGTTGCCGGCTGTTTCCTGAAGGTACTTGATGCCGGCGGAGGTTTTCTTGTTGAGAATCTCGACCGTAATGCCGGGGTGTTTCTTCTCGAAGGCCGCCTTGACGGTAACGGTCGTATCCGCCGGATAGGACGTCACGATAACCAGCTTGTCTTGCGCCGCTCCGGCCTGAAAAGGCGCCGCCATAACACCGGCAACCAGCGCCGCGCCGGCGGCCATTAGCTTGCTGTTTAATAAGGGTCTCTTCATAGCTTAATTCCTCCCATGCGTATCTCCCAGGTTAAAGAACCGGGGCTGATGCCTGACAACAGACAACCATAAGTTTTACGCTCGCTTTATCGCGATGATTGGTCCGACCTATTAGATTAGACCAGTGGCGTAAGAAAGGGAAGACGGCGAGGACGGTTGCTCCGTGCGGGTGGCCGGTTTCGAAGGTTCTTCGCCCCTTGACCCAGCGGGCCATTCCCTATATCCAAATCCTTGCGTGGCGATTTGGTCAGACCGGCTTGCGGCCACGTTAAAAAAACCCGCTAAAATGGTCCGGCTGTAAACAGCCCTGGCCCCGTTGGCGGCCAGGGTTTTTTTATGAGCGTTTTTATTCGGCCGGCGAGACTGGAGAAGGGCAATGAGCGACGATCTTTCCAACCACAAGTCGCGGCAGAAATCCTGGCGCCCGGCGACCCAACTGGTGCGCGGCGGCATCCGGCGCAGCCCCTTCGATGAGACCAGCGAGGGCCTGTTCATGACCTCGGGCTATGTCTATGGCTCGGCGGAGGAAGCGGAACAATCCTTCAAGGGCGAACGCCAGCGCTATATGTATTCCCGCTACGCCAACCCCACCGTCAACATGTTCGAAGACCGCCTGGCCCTGCTGGAAGGGGCGGAATACTGTGTCGCCACCGCCACCGGCATGGCCGCCGTCTTTGCATCCCTGGCCTGCATGCTCAAGGCCGGCGACCGGGTGGTGGCGGCCAGGGCGCTGTTCGGCTCCTGCCTTTACATCATCGACGAATTGTTCCACGCCTTGGGCATCGACACCGAACTGGTGGACGGCACCGAATTCGGCCAATGGGAACAGGCGCTCGCCAAGGATAGCCGGGCCAAGGGCGTCCAGGCGGTTTTTTTGGAAACCCCGTCCAACCCGACCCTGGAAATCATCGACCTGAAGGCGGTCTCGGAATTGGCCCACCGGGCCGGCGCCCGGGTGGTCATCGACAACGTGTTCGCCACCCCCGTATTGCAACGGCCCCTGGAACTGGGCGCCGATATCGTCGTCTATTCGGCGACCAAGCACATCGACGGCCAGGGCCGGGTCATGGGCGGCGCCATCCTGACCAACGACGGCCAATACATCGAAGACCGCCTGACGCCCTTTTTCCGCCACACCGGGCCATCGATGAGCCCCTTCAACGCCTGGGTGCTGCTCAAGGGCCTGGAAACCATCGGCCTGCGGGTGGAGCGCCATTCGGCCAACGCCGTCGCCGTGGCCAACGTGCTGGAAGGTGTCAAGAAAGTGAGCCGGGTGCTCTATCCGGGCCTGGCCAGCCACCCACAGCACACCCTGGCCCTCAGCCAGATGAGCGGTGGCGGTACCATGGTCGCCTTTGAAATCCAAGGCGGTAAAGAGGGCGCGTTCAGGTTCCTCGACGCCCTGGAACTGATCGATATTTCCAACAACCTGG
>JAJRSS010000289.1 GCA_024278615.1 Alphaproteobacteria bacterium | reverse complement strand
TCGACCGAGAAGGAAATTTCATCAACGGCGACAACGGTTCCAAAGGCCTTGGTGACGTTTTCAAAAACGACCGAGGCGGGGTTGCTCTTGATGCTCATGTGACAGCGCCTTCCGGTGCGGGATCGGATTTGTGGGCGCTTTGTACACGGCGGCCCAGCTGCCGCTCTCCGATGAATATCTGAACTAGGCTGGTCACCAAGAGCATGACCAGAATCAACACCGATGAATAGGCGATGGCCAGGCCGTAATCACCGTTTTCCACACGGCCGATAATATATGCCGTCGCCATGTGGTATTCGGCCGAAACCAGGAAGATTACGGCGCTGATGGCGGTAATGGCGCGGACGAAGCTGAACACCAGCGCGGCGACGATAGCCGGCCTGAGCAACGGCAGGATCACCTTGCGCACGGTAAGCCAGGTGTTGGCGCCCAGGGTAAGCGAAGCTTCATCCAGTTGGCGGTCAAGCTGGCTCATGGCCGCTATCCCTCCACGCACGCCGACAGGCATGTTGCGGAACATGAAACACAAAACAAGGATGACCCCTGTGCCGGTAAGTTCCAGCGGCGGCACATTGAAAGCCAGGATATAGCTGACTCCGATCACCGTCCCGGGGATGGCGAAGCTGAGCATGGTGCCAAATTCGAACGCGTCCTTGCCGGTGAATCGCTGGCGGGCCAACAGGTACGCGGTCAACAGGCCGATACCCGCGGTCAGGGGGGCGGCAATTCCGGCGATGGTCAGCGTGGTCCAGAAGGAGTTCCACGCAGCGCCATTCCAGATCAGGCCGCTAGGGCCTGTGGTAACGGAAAATGCGTCGATGTAATGGCGAAGGGTGAACGAATGATCCCGCCCCCACGTTTCCACAAAGCCGCCGAACATGATCATGCTATAGATGACCATCATGGTGAAGGTCCAGGGAATCACCACTGAATAAATGGGCCAGCGCACACGACGAGGCAGTTCAACGTGAACTCCGGCGTCGCCTTTGCCGGTGACCGTTACATAGGATTTCGCCCCCAGCCATCGCCGCTGAACGTAAAAGGCGCTCAATGTAAAGCTGAGTAGAACAATAGCCAGCACGGCCGCATGCCCCTGGTCGTTCTGGGCGCCGACAATGGCAAAGAAGATTTCCGTCGACAATACGTCGTAGCTGCCGCCGAGGACAAACGGATTGCCGAAATCGGCCATGCTTTCGATAAATCCAAGCAGAAAGGCATTGGCCAGTCCAGGACGCATGAGGGGCAGGGTAACGGTGGTAAATGTTTTCCAGCTATTGGCGCGCAAGGTCTGGGCCGCTTCCTCCATGGATGGGCTGACCCCTTCGACGACGCCGATCAGGACGAGAAATGCGATGGGTGTGAATGCCAGCATCTGGGCAAACCAGATACCCTTGAATCCATAAATCCACCGGCTGGCTGGGATGTCGAAGGCGAACTCCATGAATTGGGTGACCACTCCGGCGCGCCCGAAAAGAAGGATCATGGATAGGCCGATGACGAAAGGCGGCGTGATGATCGGCAGTACGGTCAAGATACGCAGGGCCTTCTGGGCCTTGAATCGGGACCGGGTGACGACCAGGGCGAAGGCCAAGCCCAGCAGAGAAGAACCCAGCCCCACGGTAATGGAAAGCACAAGGGAATTCCAGGCGACACCGCATGACAAGTTTTCATATAGGCAGTTCAGTCCCCAAATCTTCCTGGCCAAGATCTTCGATGCGAAAAGGCTCAGATCGTAGTTGCGGTCATTATCCTGCAGCGCGCTGACCAAAATCTGAGAGACCGGGAAAAAGACGAAAGCCGTGACCAGCATAACTACTAGCCCGATAGCGGAAACCACGAAGACATCACCGTTGATGTGGCCTCGCGCGGCGATTCCCCTGGTCAACAGGAACAAAAACGCGCCCGAGGACAAAAGCGCCCCGTAGCCCATACCGAACTGCCGGTCCACGGTCCCAAACAGGGTTTCGAGGATGGCGTATTCCCACCCCGCTATGCCGATGGTTAAACCTTGTAAAATAACGGACGCCAACCCGCCGGCGCCGACAACAATGAGGATGGTGGAAAAGGCCGGATCCGTCTTGTCATAACGGGCTACGGCCAGCGCCCCGGCAAGAAAAAACGCTACCGGGGCCAGCCAGATTTTGCCGTCGGCAAAAACCTGTACCAGCCCCGGTGCATAGTCCGGGTCAAGCGGGTATCCATCGGTAAGCCAGCCAAAGAACCAAAAACCGTCTTCGATGACATACCACGGAAGAACGCCAAACCCCACAAAGCCGACCACGATCCAAACCGCGGCGACTTTGTCGATGGCGACCGGCCTTTCGATCACGGTGCCCCGAGAACTCAGCCGCTGCTTACCTGGGCAGCGATTTGATTTCGTCGTCCCACTTCTTCAACAGACGCCGGCGCTCCGCCGAAGAACCATATTTCTTGAAGTCGTAGTCGATCAGCTTGAGCTTGGTGAGGTCCGGCGATTCCTTCGGCGGCGTGGCGTTTTTGTTGGAAGGCACCTGGTAAGCCTTGGCTTCCTTGGCCCGCGTCTGGATTTTGGCGTTCAGGGCGAAGTCATAGAATTTCTTCGCGCTGTCCAGGTTGCGCGCGCCCTTGATGATGCTCATGGAACCGATCTCGTAGCCGGTCCCTTCACAAGGCGAAACGATCTCAATGGGAAAGCCGTTGACTTTCTGGGTCACCATGTCGTGCATGAAGGTGATGCCGATGGCGGTCTCACCCCGCGCCGTCGCCTTGATGGGGGCGGATCCCGACTTGGTGTATTGGTTTATGTTCTTGTGCATTTTCTTGTAAAAATCGAATGCATCGTCCTCACCGAAAATCTGCACAAGCGTCGCCAGCGTGGTGTAAGAGGTTCCCGACGAATTGGGATTGGCGATCTGAATTTCACCCTTGTAGACAGGATTTCCAAGGTCCTTCCAGCACTTGGGCGCTGGCAGTCCCTTTGATTTCAAGAGTTCGGAGTTATAACCGATACCCAGGGCTCCGGCGTAGATGCCGACGGTCTTGTAATTGGCGGCCTCGGCTTGGCCTTGCGCCCAGGGATGCAGTTGATCGAACAGGGGTGATTTGTACTCATAGGTTAACCCTTCCTCGGCCGCCTGCAGATGCGGATCGCCAGTACCGCCCCACCATACGTCGCCCTTGGGGTTGCGGGCTTCGGCCTTGATTTGGGCGAAGGTCTCGCCGGAGCTCTTGCGGGTCATGGCGACCTTGATGCCGGTTTCCTTCTCGAACGCCTCGACCATCAGCTTGCACCACTCGATCTGCGGACTGCAGTAAAGGGTCAGCTTGGCGGCCGCCGAGGCGGTGCCGGTGGACAAGGCCGTCAACGCGGCCGCGGCCAATATAAGCGCGGTAAATGATTTTCGATTACGCATGATTGATCACTCCCTGGTACTAAAGTTCAGCGGCGCAACAATTGCGTCGTTACTTTTATTCTCGATTGGCGGAATCAACGGGGAAATACGGCACCGTGATCGCAGTGCTCTCATGAAGGCCTCCCAGCATTCCGTCTCGGTAAAGAGTGCAGCACAAGTACCGTAAAAAGACAAGTATTTCCTACGCCTAGCGAACCATTTTGGATGTGAAACCGACAGATTTAGACCAAAATCTTCAGGTTAGTCCGCTCGCGCGCCGGGGCTGGTTCGCGGGGACAATACGATCTACGTTTAGCGGCTCTTAAGTGCTGCCGGTTACCATGCCGGACCCTGTTTTCCAGAAAGGATGCCATTCATGGATAAAGACACCGATGCCGCCCGGTTCGATTTCGCCTGTGCCCTAATTCGCCAGGCCGGAGACCTGACCATGGGGTATTTCCGCAATTTGGATACCCTTGCCGTCGAACAAAAAGGCATTAATGACGTGGCCAGCGAAGCCGACATGGAAACGGAAAAACTTATCCGCCGTAAACTCCGAGAAGCGTGGCCGGACGACGGTTTTGTCGGTGAAGAAACGGGGGCGGCCGAGCCGGCGTCCGGACAAGGAGCCTGGGTGGTTGATCCCATCGATGGGACGGCGTGCTTCGTTAAGGGAATGTCCGGGTGGTCCATCTCCATCGCTTATTTCCGCGGCGGCGAGGTCGAATTGGGGCTTGTTTTCGACCCGGTCCATGATGAATTGTTCGCCGCCCGGCGGGGCCAGTCGGCGACCTTGAATGGTGATCCCATCCGATGTGGCGACGACAAGGACTTCACCTCCAACCTTACCGGCCTGGGAGCATCCCACCGGACCACGCCGGAGGTCATATCGGTCTTCATGGTTCGCTTGCTGGCCGCCGGCGGCATGTTCCTGCGCAATGGGTCTTGCGCCCTGTCCATGGCCTATGTGGCTTGTGGCCGCCTCAATGGGTACTACGAGGCCCACATCAATTCCTGGGATGCTTTCGCCGGGTATCTCCTGGTTCGTCAGGCGGGCGGCTGGACAAATGACTTCCTCACTGAAAAAGCGCTTCTCGATGGCAACGAAATCGCCGTATCCGCGCCCGGCATCGGGCCCCAGATGCAAGCGTTGGTTAACGGCGACTGATATTTGAACGGCGCTTTGTCTTTTTT
The DNA here is from genome assembly GCA_024278615.1 of Alphaproteobacteria bacterium. Taxonomy (GTDB): domain Bacteria; phylum Pseudomonadota; class Alphaproteobacteria; order Rhodospirillales; family 2-02-FULL-58-16; genus JAJRSS01. The sequence goes on along the minus strand of JAJRSS010000289.1, from coordinate 316 downwards.
TTAGGGGTTTTACAGGAGGTTCAGGTTTTCCAGGTCCTTGTGCAATTTTTCCGGTGATTGGAAATGGACGGCCCGCATGCCGACGGCCCTTGCGCCTTCAACATTTTTCGGTGAATCGTCGATGAACAGGCAATTTTCCGCCCGCAGACTATTCCGTTCCAACAGACGCCGATAAATAGTTCGCTGTTAAGAAGCCTGTTTGAGCACTGATCGAGGCATCATCGCAACCCATATGGCGGCGATAATTTTGCGCAAAAGTATCCTCAACCACTTGAGGATGAGGCGCAGGTTGTAGCCGACGGCGCTCATGACGGCG
>JAJRSS010000288.1 GCA_024278615.1 Alphaproteobacteria bacterium | reverse complement strand
TCCCAGAAAAAAGATCGTTCCATTATTATCCTCTGAATATTTGACTAGGGTGTGGACTCATAAATGACGGCGAGCCGAACGCCAAACAAGTGGGACCACCTCGTTCTTGGTTGTCAGGAAAATTAACTGACATACGAACACTTCGTTGTACGCATCATTTATATATGCCCAGTAAAACCGTTGGTGATCGGATAGCGGCGGTCGCGGCCGAAGGCGCGGCGGGTGATCTTGACCCCCGGCGGCGCCTGCCGGCGTTTGTATTCGGCCCGGTCCAACATGCGCCACACCCGTTGCACGGTTTCAGGGTCGTGGCCTTCACCCGCGATTTCGCCCAGCGACATTTCCTTTTCGATCAGGCAGCGCAGGATGGCGTCCAGTTGGTCATAGGGGGGCAGGCTGTCCTGGTCGGTTTGGTTGGGGCGAAGCTCGGCCGACGGCGGCTTGGTGATGGTCCGTTCGGGGATCACCCGGCCCCGCCGGTTGCGCCAATGGGACAGTTCGAACACCATCGTCTTGTAAACGTCTTTAAGCACCGAATAGCCGCCGCACATGTCCCCATACAGGGTGGCGTAACCGACCGACATTTCCGACTTGTTGCCGGTCGACAGCACCATGTGGCCGAACTTGTTGGACAGCGCCATCAGGATGACGCCCCGGGCCCGGGCCTGGATGTTTTCTTCCGTGGTGTCCACCGGATGCCGGACGAAGGCTTCCTTGAGCATGGCGTCAAAGGCGTTCATGGCCGCGTCGATGGGGATGGTGTCCAGGCGCACGCCCATCAGGCGGGCTGCCTCGGCGGCGTCTTCCAGGCTTTCCTTCGACGTATAAGGAGACGGCATCATCACGCAGTGGACCCGGCCGGCGCCCAGGGCGTCCACGGCCACCGCGGCGGAGAGGGCGGAATCGATGCCGCCCGACAGGCCAATCAGCACACCGGGGAAATGGTTCTTGTTGACGTAATCGCGCAGGCCCGTAACCAGCGCCCGCCAGACGGTTTCCAGGGGTTCCAGGGGTTCGGCGACGCTGCCCGGGTCCGGCGCCCAGGCGCCGTCCTTCAGCCGCCAGATGGTGGGGATCACCGCTTCCTCCCACGACGGCGCCCGCAGGCGCAATTCGCCCCGGCCATCCAGGATGAAGGAAGCGCCGTCGAAAACCAGTTCGTCCTGGCCGCCGACCAGGTTGACGTAGACCAGGGGCAGCCCGGTCTCGGCCACCCGGGCCCGGGCTAGGGCCAGCCGTTCGCCGGTCTTGCCGGCCTCAAAGGGTGAGCCGTTGAGCACCACCAGGATGGCGGCGCCCTTTTCCTTGAGGGCGGCGGCGGGCCCCGGGGTCCACATGTCCTCGCAGATCATGACCCCCAACCGGACGCCGGGGGGATCGCCGGTGATGGTCATGGGCGATGGAAGGGGGCCGGGGGCAAAAACCCGCTTTTCATCGAAAACGCCGTAATTGGGCAGGTCATGCTTGAAGCCGGCGGCCTTGAGCCGGCCATTGCCCAAAAGCAGGGCGGCATTGCGGAGCTGGCGCCGGTCGCTGCTTTCCGTATCCCTCCACGGCGCCCCCACCAGCAGGGCCGGGCCGCCATCGGCGGTTTCGACGGCCAGGGCGTGAATGCCCGCTTCCACCCGGTCCTGAAAGGCGGTCTTGAGCACCAGGTCCTCGGGCGGGTAGCCGGCCACCGCCAGCTCACCGCCGACGACCACATGGGGACTCCCTGCCCCGCTTCCGGTCCCGCTCTCCGCCCCGCCGCGAGCCTTGTCACGGGCGGTGCGCAACGCCGCCAAATTACCCTCGATATCACCGACGGTGGGGTTGATCTGGGCGATGGTAAGGGTCAAGGTTTGAATCTGGGATCGGGTCATGGCCGGGTCGGTCTTTATCATTGATCCTTGGTATAGGCGTTTTTCAATGGCTTAGCCCATTGTTATCAAGGCTTTTATTCTAATTTACCCGGCCGCGCCCCACCGGGAACGGGAACCAGCCGGGAATTTGGCTTAATTTTCCAATAAAATCAAATGCTTGCCCTGTTTGTCCCGGAAGTTTATCCTTGAGTTCAATGTCTGGCATCTCAAATTCGAAGGACCCCCCACCCGCCGATGACGCCGGGTCACCACCGGCGGACGAGCCTTTGGACCTGTCCGCCGACATGGCCATCGATCCGGGTTCGGTGGCGGCGGCACGGGAACGGGCGGGTTTTATTTCCACTCCCACCCGCCAAACCCGCGCCCTGGCCGAAGCGGTGGTCGCTTCCATCCTGGAACGGCTGAAGACGGAAGCCGACGCCCGGAACGGTATGCTGACCGCCGATGACCTGGAGGAGCTTAGGGGCGAGCTGGAGAAGAAGGCCGATGCCCTGCAACAAGTGTTTCAGGTTTCCTTCGAGGAATACGTGCGCGCCCGGGAACGGGCCGGCTGGCAACGGGCACGGCGGTATCCTTTCGACCGCATCATCGTCAATCGGGTTTCCCACCTGTTCGTCGAGGACACCGGCCAGCCGCTGGCCGGCGACGCCGTTTCCCGGCGCATCCTGCCTGCCTTCTTCATTGCCCTGAACATGATGCTGGGTCACGACCGGGTGGAAAGCTACCAGCAGTTGTGCACGGGCATTATCGACCGGTTGAAAGATTCCCTGGGCGAGGCGTTCACCTGGAATGATGCCTACAACGACGACGAAGCCCGGGACGTGGCCCTGGACGCGCAGATCCTCATCGCCCTGCATTTCAAGGACATGCAAAAGCGCATCGGCTGGTTCCGCAACCTGATCAACAACCACCTGCCGCCGCCGGACCCGGATGATTTGGCCGGCGGCCCGAGTGACGGCCTGGACAACACCGCCGCCCAGGCGGCCGAATACTGGGAAATCACCGATGCGGGACTGGTCCGTTTTCTGGTCAGTCTTTTTTCCGAACTGGCCCTGGCCCTGGAAAGCCTCGAGGGCCAGGAAGCCATCGTCGCCGAGTACGGCGCCGAAACCTGCGCCCTGTTGGGCCGCATCATCAAGCAACTGGGCGGCCTTGACGAAGCCGCCAAAAGCTGACCCCCAATCGCGCCCGCGGCTATTCTTCCAGCAGGAATTCCCGGCCGGCCTTGACTGCCGGCCTGCCGTCATAGGAAACGATGTCGGCGGTGGCGTAGGTTTCCGGCCAGTTGACGGGCAGGAAGGACCCGGTGCCGATGGCGTCGATGGGCGCCTTGGCGTCGGCCATCACCTTGCACTTGGCGACGCTGAAGCCGGACGAGGCGACGATACTCACCTTGTCGAAGCCGGCCTTGTCCAGTTGTTCGCGCAGGTAATAGATGGCCGCCGCCGAAACGCCGGTACCGGTTAAAAAGCGCAGTTCCGTTTCGTTGCGGTAGCGGCGCACCGCTTCGGGTACATGGCGTTCCAGCACCGCGTAGGAATCCTGGGGATCCAGCCCTTCGATGAAGCGTCCGCCGTGGGTATCCAGCCGCACCCCCAGCCGGCCGGCGGCCGCCATTTGCGGAAACTTCCGGCAAACGGCGAGGGTGTCGGTGATTTCCTGGCCGAAATAGTCCACCAGCACGGTCATGTCCTGGCCGGGAAAGGTTTCGGCGAACATTTCGGCGGCGCGTACCGTTGACCCGGCGTACCCGATCAATGCGTGGGGCATGGTGCCGATGCCCCGTTGGTTGCCGAAATAATGGGCCGTGGCGTCGTTGGCGTTGCCGATGAAACCCTTGGCGCCCGAACGTTCCCGGGCCGCCTTGGAACCGACGGCGGCGGCATAGGCCATCAGTTCGGACATTTCCGTGCCGGCGCAATGGCGGGCGTCCATGGCGATGAAGGCCACCTTGGGCAGGTCCATGCACATGGAAAAAGCATTGAACGCGGCAACGCAGGCGGCGCCCAGTTTCTGCAGGTAGAGGGTTTCCAGGTCCACCAGCTGGTAGAAGGAGCCGCTGACATACATCAACGGCTCGCCGGCGCCGGCCCACTGGCCTTCCGTGTAGGTGGTGTGGAAGGTGAACTCCACGCCCCGGGACCGGGCTACCTGCTTGAGCCACTCGACCATCAGCCGGGGAGCGGCCAACACCGGCCGGCGCATGAAGATGGCGTATGTCACCTGCTTGTCGCCGAACCGGCGAACCGCTTCCTTGGTTTTCAGGAAATAGTGATCGGTCCAGCGGTTGATGTCGTCGCCCTGCGGATTGATGAGGGCCTGGTCGGGCGGATCGGAATTCTTGGGCACGGGATGGAGCCTGTTGCTAGAGGAAATTCACCTTAGCCGGGCTGTCAGGACCCGGTGGCGGTATGACGCTGTTTGACCCTGTCCTCTTTGAGGGCTTCGGCCAAAAGAAACGCCAGTTCCAAAGCCTGCCGGGCGTTGAGGCGCGGATCGCAATGGGTGTGATAGCGGGCGCTCAGGTTGGCCTCGGTGATCGCCTGGGCGCCGCCGACGCATTCGGTCACATCCTGGCCGGTCATTTCGAAATGGACGCCGCCGGCATGGGTGCCTTCGCCCTTGTGGACGGCGAAGAAGCCACGCACTTCTTCGAGGATGCGGTCGAAGTGGCGGGTTTTATAGCCGTTGGCGCTTTTGACCATGTTGGCGTGCATGGGGTCCGAGGACCACACCACATGGCGGCCTTCGCGCGCCACGGCGCGGATCAGCGGCGGCAAATGATGCCGCACCTTGTCGGCGCCCATGCGCACGATAAGGGTCAACCGCCCCGGTTCGTTGGCCGGGCTGAGCACGTCGATCAGACGGATCAAGTCGTCCGCTTCCATGGTCGGGCCCACCTTGAGGCCGATGGGATTGGAAATGCCGCGGGCGTATTCCACGTGGGCGCCGTCCAGGTCGCGGGTGCGGTCGCCGATCCACAGCATGTGGGCGGAAGTATCGTACCAGTCGCCGGTGGTGGAATCGATGCGGGTCATGGCCTGTTCGTAAGGCAGCAGCAGGGCTTCGTGGGAAGTGTAGAAACTGGTTTCGCGAATCTGCGGCGTGGTTTCGCTGGTCAGCCCGCAGGCGGCCATGAAATCCAGGGTCTCGGCCAGTTGGTCGGCCATGTCCCGGTAACGCCCGGCGGCCGGGCTGTCGGCGATGAAACCGAGCGTCCACTGGTGAACCTTGTGCAGGTTGGCATAGCCGCCCTTGGCTAAGGCGCGCAGCAGGTTGAGGGTCGCCGCCGCCTGGTTAAAGCCTTGGATCATGCGCTCGGGATCGGGCGCCCGGGCTTCTTCGGTGAAGGCGATATCGTTGACCATGTCGCCCCGGTAGCAAGGCAGGGTGACGCCGCCGACGGTTTCCGTGTCGGCGGAACGGGGCTTGACGAACTGGCCGGCCAGGCGGCCCACCTTGACCACCGGCAGGGCGGCGCCATAGGTCAGCACCACCGCCATCTGCAAAAGCACGCGGAAGGTATCGCGGATGTTGTCGGGGTGGAATTCGGCGAAGCTTTCCGCGCAGTCGCCCCCCTGGAGCAGAAAAGCACGGCCGCCGGCGACCTGGGCCAGATCGGCCTTCAGCCGCCTGGCCTCGCCGGCGAACACCAGGGGCGGAAAGATCCCCAACCGGGCCTCGACATCGGCCAGGGCCGCCGGGTCCGGATAGGTGGGCGCCTGCTTGACGGGCTTGGCGCGCCAGGTATCGGGCGCCCATTTTTTGCTCATGCCCATTTCCTGCTCATACGTGGCCTCAGGTCCGAAGACGGAAAAAAAAGGAGGATAGCCTATACGCCGCCCGGCACCAATTTTCAAAGGGAAATAGGAAAAAGTACTGGAAACAACAGTATTTGGGCCGTTTCCCCGGCGCCTTGACAGGCTATGCCGGAACGCCCCGTGGCCGGGGCAGGCGCATGAAATGGAAATTTGGCTTCGTTTCGTTATTTGCGTGAATTTGGCTTCGTTTCGTTATTTGCGTGATAAGGGTGTTTAACTTCAGGATTCCCTTGAAAATAGGGGATTATATACTTAACAAACCCTAGATTCTGTAAGCATACAACGCCAAAAACCCCAAATCTGGGGAAAAGACTCCACTTCAATACATGTTCCTGCTACGTTTCGCTCAACCGTCAGCGGTGGAGGCACCTTTTGCACGGCCTCCACCGCTGACTTCACGCTTTTGAAGGAAAAAACGTGTCCGTCCGGTGAACCCGCCCCGCTGTATTTGATTGGGGTCTGATCAGGCCGTTTCTTTGGCGTAATTCCAGGGCAACAATTGGTCGATGCGATTAATCTTGTGCTCGGCGATGCGCTCAAGCACCCATGTCAGCC
>JAJRSS010000287.1 GCA_024278615.1 Alphaproteobacteria bacterium | reverse complement strand
TGCCCCCCATAGCGCGCAAGCCGGAACCTATTCCCGTTGAAATACGTACGTCGTGCCGGCGGCGCCTCCCGCCACTCCCGGACGCCGGAAAAAAATCCGCGATAAAGGAAAAATCAATAAGAAGTTCCCGTTGTGCCCCAAAGATCGGCGATCTCCCTCTGGGCGGACCCTGTTGACAAAAGCCAACATTTTAGGGACCGGTTAACCAAAGGTGCGATATTGAAAATGATGACAAACGCGGACAAACGCGTATATTTTCCTATGCGAATCCGGTGTGTAATATTTGAAATCAACGCCTTAAGGGTGAATACCTGTTTTGACCGGAGAGGGTAACCGCATTTTGGCGTCGCATTTTGCCGCTTCGCGGCTTTCGCGCCCGACCGGCGCCGTGGCGGGTTCATGGGGTGAGCGATGACTGAAAAACCACAAAACGGCTCCGGCGGCGGAAAAAGGAAAGTCAGCCTGAAATCGGCGGTGGAGGAAGGGTACCGGTTGTTCCGCGACGGCCGCAACGAAGATGCGGTCGCCATCTTCAGCAAGATATTGGAAAAGCGCCCCGATATCGCCCCGGCCCACAACTTCCTTGGCATGGCCAGGGCCAACCAGGGGAAAATGGACGACGCCCTGGCCTGTTACCGCCGGGCGCTGGAAATCGATCCGGACCTGGCCGACGCCCACAACAACCTGGGCAACCTGTTGCGTCACCTGGGCGATCACCAAGAGGCCATCGCCTCTTACCAGCGGGTTCTCGACCTGGTCCCCGGCAGTACGGTTATCCACGTAAACATGGGCAAGACCCTGGCCGCCATGGGGCGCGGCGAAGAAGCCGCCGCCTGCTTTGACCGGGCCCTGGAAATGGATGGGAAAAGCGCCCCAGCGTTGCGCGGTCTGGCCCGGTTGCAGGAACAGGAAGGCGACGGGGAAGGCGCCATAGCCACTTTTCGCCGCGCCCTGGAGATCGAACCGAACTCGGTGGCCGGCCTCAACGACCTCGGCATCCTGCTCGAGAGTCAGCAACACCTGGACGAGGCGCTGGCCTGCTTCCAGCGGGCGCTGGAGATCGATCCGAAGGCCGTCGGCAGCCGGGTCAATTTGTCCAATATTTTGAGGTCCCAGGAGAAACTCGAAGAAGCCGAAGCCGCCCTTTTACGGGCGTTGGAGATCGATCCCCTTTCCACATCCGCGCACAATAATTTAGGCATTATCTACAGGGACATGCAGCGCGAGGAAGATGCCATCGCCTGTTTCCGGCGCACCCTTGAAATTAACCCCAACCATATCGAGGCCCTCAACAACATGGGCAATGCGCTGAGGCGGCTGGGAAAGGACGAAGAGGCCCTGGCCGCTTTTCAGCGGGCCATCGACATCGATCCCGATTTCATGGAGGTCTACCTGAACCGTGCCAAGGTCTATAAGTTTCATGATGGCGACCCGGAACTGGAACGGCTCAAGGGATACATGGAAAAGGAAGACCTGAGCGAACATTACCGTAAGCATTTGTTCTTCACCCTGGGCAAGGCTCACGACGATGCCGGTCTCTATGGCGAGGCGTTCTCCAATTTCCAAAAAGGGAACGAGATGATGGCCCGGCAGGAGCCGTATGACGCCAGGAATCACCGAATAGGCGTGGAAGTGCTCAAGAGGATATTTCACCGGGCCTTGCCCCCGGCCAGGGAGGAACCGGCGGCGGCGGACCGCATCCCCATTTTCATTGTCGGCATGTCCCGGTCCGGCAAGACCATCACCGAATCCCTGCTGGCCCGCCACCCGGATGTGTACGATGCCGGCGAGCGCAAGGAATGGACCAAAGCCATCCAGGAAGTATGCGACCGCTACTCCATAACGGAAGGTTTTCCCCAATGCATGGATGCCATGAACGGGGATCGAATCAGGGAAATCGGTCAAGTCTATATCGATATGGTTGGCAAAACCGATCCGGATTCCAAGTATATTATCAATACCATACCCGGCAACTACTCCCACGTAGGGCTGATCTTCCTGGCCTTTCCCCATGTGCGTGTCATCTATTGCCACCGCTATCCCCTGGATAATTTCCTGCAAGTGTATTTCTACCGCTACAAGCACGGTAACCAGCATTCCTACCGCTTCGGCGACCTCATTTCCTATTACGCCGATTACCTGAACATCATGCGCCATTGGTTCGGGCTTTACGGCGGCCGCATGTTGAGCGTGGAATACGAAGCCACCATCCGCAATCCGGCGGAAACGGCGAAGCGGGTCTATGACTACTGCGGGCTTGAATTCGATCCGCGATCCATCATGGATATGGAATTCAGAAGCGATGAAATAGGCCACTGGAAGAACTACGAACCTTACCTGGGCGAAGTCCGCGAGGCGCTGTTGCGGATGATCCAGGAGGAAAAAAGGGTAAAGGCGGTATCATAAAAATGGCCACGGGCTTCGGGCGCCGCCTCAGGCGAATGGCCATGGGGCTTTCCACGGTTCTGGCCCCGGTACTGGGCACCCGCGCCCGGGGGTTTTTCATCCCCTACCGGTACGCCCAGGCCCTGCCGGCGGCGGAAGAACGGGTTGCTTACGCGGTGTTGGCGGAACGGTTTCGCGCCGCCGAACCGGCCTTCCGGCAATACATCGGGCGCATGGAGGCCCTGGCCGACCCGCTTGAAGCCATCGGCGCCGCGCCGCCGCCGGCGCCGCGCTGGCGGCAGGATTGGTTTCCCCGCCTGGATGGGGCGGCGGCCTATGCCATGGTGCGGCATTTCCGTCCCCGTCGGGTGGTCGAGGTGGGGTCCGGCCATTCCACCCGGTTTCTCGCCCGCGCCGTTGCCGACGGCGGCCTTAAAACCCGGATTACCGCCATCGATCCCGCCCCCCGGGCGGATATCGGCCGTTTAGGCGTTGAAGTGATCCGCCAGACTGTGCAGGAGACTGTGCAGGCCGCTGGTGCGAAGCCTTTCGCCGGCCTGGGATCCGGCGACATGCTGAGCATGGATTCCAGCCACATCCTGATGCCGGGCAGCGATGTGGATACGGTGCTCAACGCCATCCTGCCGTCCCTGCCGCCGGGGGTGCTGGTCCATATCCACGACATCTTCCTGCCCGATCCCTATCCAGAGGCCTGGGAATGGCGGGCCTACAACGAACAGCAAGGCGTCGCCGCGCTAATTCAAGGCGGCGGATATGAAATCCTGTGGTCCAGCCACCATGTGGCCACAACCATGGGCGGCGCCCTCGACGGCACCGTGCTTTGCCGCCTCGAACGGCTTCCGGGGGCATGGGAATCCAGCCTGTGGCTGCGCAAGACCGGCTGAAGGTCAATTGTCCTGAAGGAACACCCGCCGGTAGGGCTTGGGAATGAAGAACAGGCGGTCGGTCTCCGCCACCGCCTTGTGGCAGCCGTCGCAAAAGGCAACCTTGCCGGCGGTTTCGCCCTGGCTGTCGCCGAACAGGCTGCCGTCGGGCATGACCATTACATAGCGCCAATCGGCGTACTCCGGACGAGTGCCCGGCGCCAGTTTCTCCATGGTGAACAGGGCACCGCCGAAAACATCGCCGTCGCCGGTAACGGTAAAGCTGTCTTTGACCAGAACCGCGCCTTGCGGCAGGCTGTCGCCGTTTTTCAGCTTTCCGTAGCGGGCCGCCTTGGCGTTGCCGTAATTGTTGACGTAACGGTTGCCATGGGTGGCGGAGCGGTACGGCGCGGAGTTATAGCGCCGCCATTTACGGTAGGACGCCGCCGCCTCATTCCCGGAAGCGGCGTACCCCCGGGCCATGTTCTTGCCGATTTTTTCATACAGGACCAAGGCGTCGGCGGCGGTCAGGTCAGCCGGACGTTCGATCTTGAAATGCCGTTGTGTCTTGATCCCATCGGCCTGGGCGAACACCGGTTGCCCGGGGATGTACAGGGCCGCCGCGATAACCACGCTCAACCCCAGGACCGTTGACACCGCCGCCATCAGAAAACGCATCCATACCTCCAACTGGCCTCCAACCGGCCTCCATCGGATACGTGCGTGCATCCTTCGCTCGCACTCACCCGTCAAAGGTAAGTCAACGTCCCATAAGGGGGTAGCCCCCGTAAGTCCGTTTCACGGGGTTTTGACCGGAAGTGACGGCGTTCTTTACGGGTTCAAATTTTGTTAATCATAGGGGTCGGCGGCATCCCTGAGACCGTCGCCGAGAAAGTTGAAAGCCAGGACCGTAATGATGACCGGAACCATGGGCATCATCAGCCATGGATACAGAACCACGGCCTCCATATTCTGCGCTTCGGTCAGCAGCACGCCCCAACTGGTTACCGGAGGTCTCAACCCCAGCCCCAAGAAACTCAAAGCCGTTTCTCCCAGGATCATGGAAGGGATGGAAAGGGTTGCCGAAGCGATCAGGTGGCTCATGAAGTTGGGCAGCAAATGGCGGCTGATAATTCGCCCCGGCGTGGCCCCCATGATTTTGGCGGCAACGCAATAATCCTCTTCCCTGAGCGCCAACAGCTTCGAGCGCACGGCGCGGGCCAGTCCCGGCCAGTCAAGAAAACCGATGATCACGGTGATGCCGAAATAGACAAGTATCGGACTCCAGGTGACCGGCAGTATGGCCGCCAGGGCCATCAGCAGGGGAAGTTCGGGCAGGGAGCGGAGGACCTCGATTACCCGTTGTACGGTGGAATCCACCCAACCGCCGAAATAACCGGCGAAACCGCCGATGGTCAATCCCAAGATGAAGCTGATAATGATCCCCACCAGCCCGACGGTAAGGGAAATGCGGCCGCCATAGAGCAGCCTGGACGCCATGTCCCGTCCCAGCCGATCGGTGCCAAACAGGAACAAGGTGCCGCCTTCCGGGGCGCAAACCAGATGCAGATCACCCGAAAAAAGTCCCCAGAATTCGTATTTGTCGCCGGAGCAGAAGAACCGGATGGGCTGGGCGATGGACGGGTCCTCGGAATACTCCCTCTTCAGGGTCTCCATGTTCAACCGGTAGCTTATGGGGTGTACGAACGGGCCGATAAAACGCCCATCTTGAAAAAAATGCACCTGTTGGGGTGGGGCGTAGATGAACTCGGTGTTGCGCGTGTGCAGGTTATAGGGGGCGACGAATTCCGTCACCATGATGGAAAAATAACTGAGCAGTAAAATAATGCCCGCCCCGACCGCCAACCTGTGCCGCTTGAGCCGCCACCACATCATCCGCCACTTGGACGCCATGTAGTAGCGTTCCTGCTCCGCCGTCAGCTCCTCGACCGAGAAGGGGTCGAACGGCGCCGTCGAAACCGTATGGGCCAGCCTTTCGCCAGCCGCCGGACCAGTCGCCGGACCAGTCACCGAACTCCTCCCTGAAAGCGAATCCGCGGGTCCAGAACGGCAAGCAGAACATCGGACACGAACATGCCGACAACGGTCAGCACGGCCAGGAACATGAGGAATGACCCCGCCAGGTACATGTCCTGGCTTTGCAGCGCCGTCAGCAACATGGGCCCGGTGGTCGGCAGCGACATGACCAGGGAAACGATGACCGAACTGGAAACCACCTGGGGCAAAAGATTGCCGATATCGGCGACAAAGGGGTTCAGGGCCATGCGCAGGGGATACTTGACCAGCAGCCTTCCCGGCGGCAGGCCCTTGGCCCGGCCGGTGACGACATATTGTTTCTGCAATTCATCCAGAAGGTTGGCGCGCAGGCGGCGGATCATGCCCGCCGTGCCCGAGGTTCCGATTACCGCGACCGGTACCCACATGTGTTCCAGTACGGATAGCATCTTATCGATGGTCCACGGTTGATCCAGGTATTCCTCCGCCATGAGGGTGCCGACGGAAGTTCCGAAGAAGGCATTGGACAAAAACAGGAGGACAAGCGCGAGAAGAAAATTGGGTGTGGCCAAGCCCAGGAAACCCAGGAAGGTCATGCCGTAGTCACCCCAACTGTACTGATGGGTGGCCGAATACACGCCGATGGGAAACGCCACCACGTAGATGAAGATAATGGTGGTGAAGTTCAACACCAGGGACAGGAACATCCGATCCCCGATCACCTCGGTGACGGGCAGGCCGAATTCAAACGAATACCCCAAATCACCCCGAACGAGACCGCTGGCCCAGAAAAAATATTGTTCCAAAATGGATTTATCCAACCCGTATTGCTGGCGCAGGAACTCTATTTTTTCCATGCTCACCTTTTCGCCCCGGCTCTCCAATTCGGCAATATAGGTGGTCAGGTAGTCGCCCGGCGGCAGTTGGATGATGATGAAAACCAGCGCGCTGACAACCACCAGG
>JAJRSS010000286.1 GCA_024278615.1 Alphaproteobacteria bacterium | reverse complement strand
TGGAACCGGCACCCTTCGGCGAATACCTGGAGGCTCTGGGATCGGCCGGCGGGGCGTCCCTGGAAGAAATCGCCGTCGCCATCCTGGAAGACATCAACAACGAGACCGTCGCCCGCTGGGTTCAGGTCGCCGTGGCTGCCACCGAAGAGGAGCATCCGGGCGTCAATACCCATGGGGTTATGTTGGAGGACCGCCAGCCCAAATGGGATAATCCCGCCCTTTTATCGCGCCTGCGCCGGTATTAGGGTGTTTTTCGGTAACAATTACCGGACAGCGCCCTTCCTTCGCCGAACGAAGGACTGTATCCCGACCTCGTCCAGGATATTTTGGTCTTTGCGGTCCGCTTCCTTTTGTTCCCGTTCCAGCCGGCTGGCTTCGGCGGTTTCATACTTTTTCAGTTCCCGGTAGGCCTGGTTCAGTTCTTCGCGGGCGGCGGCGGCTTGCTCTTCCGCCTGGAAAATGGAAGCGGCGATCCGGTGGCGGCGCTGGATAACGACCTCGGCATATTTGCCATACAAGAAGCCGGCTTCCCCGGGTTCGGCGGCGGCGATCCGCTGTTCCGCCACCACTTCTTCCTCCAGGCGCCGGGCCTGGTCCTGCAGGTCGTCGAGAAATTGTAATAGACCCGCCAGCTTGAGGCGCTTTTCATCCACCTGCCATTCGTGAAGGCGGATCAGATTCTTGAGGTCCTTGGCCAAGGAAAGAAACCTTTATCCTATCAACCCTGACTGAAACCTGGCTCAACCCTGGCTCAACCCTGACCGGCGGCGGGCACGGCCGGCGGATCCTGGGCCGGGAGAGCGCCCTCGGCCTCCGGCACCGGAACAACGACGGTAGCGGCATCTGCCCCATCTCCCGCCTGAGGCGGGGCAGCCACGTCGGGGTCGGACAAATCCATGTTCAAAATCGCCGCCAGCATCTGATAGCAGCTGGCGAGATCGGTCTTTTCATCCTTGGTTTGGGCGAGGAAGGTTTCAATATTGGGAAAATAGCGCATGGCCTCGTCCACCTGGGGGTCGCTGCCAGCGCGATAGGCGCCCAGGCGGATAAGTTCGGCCATGTTTTCATACGTGGCCAACAGGGTCCGGGCCCGATTGACAACGGCATTTTCCGAACTGGTGTTGCAGTCGGGCATGGTCCTGGAAACGCTTCTCAGTACATTGACCGGGGGAAAGCGGCCCCGTTCAGCAATATCCCGGTCAAGGACCACATGGCCGTCAAGGATGCCCCGCACCGCATCAGCCACCGGTTCGTTGTGGTCGTCGCCTTCCACCAATACCGTAAACAGGCCGGTGATGCTGCCCTGACCTTCCTGACCCGGCCCCGCCCGTTCCAGAAGCCGGGGAAGTTCGGCGAATACGGAGGGTGTATAGCCCTTGGATGCCGGCGGTTCACCCGCCGAAAGGCTGATTTCCCGCTGAGCCATGGCGAAACGGGTGACACTGTCCATCAGGCACAACACGTCATTGCCCTGGTCGCGGAAGTATTCGGATACCGCCAGGGTCATATAGGCCGCCTGACGGCGGACCAGGGGCGGCTCATCGGAAGTCGCCACCACCACCACGCTGCGGGCCAGGCCTTCGGGGCCCAAGTCGTCCTCAATGAATTCCCGCGCCTCGCGGCCCCGTTCGCCGACTAGGCCGATTACGCTGACCTCGGCATCGGTGTTCCTGGCCATCATCGACAACAGGGTTGATTTGCCGATACCGGAACCGGCGAAAATGCCCATGCGCTGGCCCCTGCAACAGGTCAGGAAGGTATTCATGGCGCGCACGCCCAGGTCGATCTTGCCTCCCACCCGTTGCCGGGTATGGGCCGGCGGTGGCCGGCCATGCACACGGTAGGACTGGCCGCCACGGGGCATGGGTCCCTTGCCGTCAATGGGTTCACCGAAAGCATTGACCACTCGCCCCAACCAGTTTTCGTGGGGATAGATAGCGGGGTCGGTGCCGCCGACTTCCGCCGGGCTGCCCAGGCCGATACCGTCCAGGGAGCCAAAGGGCATGAGCAATGCCCGGCCTTCGCGAAAACCCACGACCTCGCAAGTCACCACCCGACCGTTCCGGCCCAGCAGACGGCAATGATCGCCCACCGACAGCACTCCCTGGGCGCCGCCCACCTCGACCAGCAGGCCGACGATGGCCGATACCTGACCGAACACCTGATAGTCGGGCAAGCGCCCAACCTCACTAATGATGTTTTTGGCTAGTGTGGTCACTGGTAGTCCCTGACCCTTGACCCCTTCCGGCCGGCGTGACCGTACACCGGGGAAAATCCCGGCACCGGGCCGGGTGACGAAATCGAAGGGGTTTCATCAAATAATCTTAATATTTTCTTAATAATCTTAATCTACCGGGATGGTTCAAGAACTGAAGGTGGAAAAGGCAAGTATGGCCACTGAACGTTTACAGATTATTAAAAACCACACTTGTAATTTCTTAAGGGAAACCTCAATTGTGACCTTGATTGATTTGAAAAGTCCTTATATGGTTAACGTCTGGTTTATGGGACCATTGGGAGTCGATTATGCGTGTTCTTTTGGTTGAGGATGATCTTTCAACTTCGGAAAGCATCGAAATGATGCTCAGGTCCGAATCCATGGTGGTGGATACTACCGATTTGGGCGAAGACGGTCTCGAAATTGGGAAACTTTACGACTACGACATCATTATCCTTGATCTCATGCTGCCGGACATGGATGGCATGGAAGTATTGCGCCGGCTGCGCGACGCCAGGGTTAACACACCCGTCCTCATCCTGTCCGGGCTGACTGAATCCGAATATAAAGTCAAAGGCCTGGGCTCGGGCGCCGACGATTACCTGACCAAACCTTTTGACAAACAGGAACTTCTGGCACGGATTCAGGCCATTGTCCGGCGGTCCAAAGGCCATTCCCAGTCATCGGTCAAAACCGGGCGGCTGACCGTCAACCTGGATTCCCATACGGTCGACGTGGACGGCAGGACCATTCACCTGACAGGCAAGGAGTACGGCATTCTCGAACTGCTTTCCCTGCGCAAGGGCACCACCCTGACCAAGGAAATGTTCCTCAACCACCTGTACGGCGGCATGGATGAACCTGAATTGAAGATTATCGACGTCTTCATCTGCAAGCTTCGCAAGAAGCTGGCGACGGCCACCGAAGGGGAAAATTATATCGAAACCGTATGGGGCCGGGGTTACGTGCTGCACGACCCGGAAGCCAGAACATCGGAGCAGGCCCAGGCTTGATCCCATGGCTTGATCCCGCCGCAGTTTCCTCAATTTTCGACCTGCCCCAGTGCGCTAAGCCTTGCCAGTGCGCTTAATACCAGTTTGCATTGATCAGAACCCATGAGCCCATTCTCTGAGGCCGATTGACATTATTCTCCACGGCTGATCGATTAGCTTGTTCCAGGCTTCGGCTGAGATGGCGACGATCTCGTCGTATGATTTGAAGACGCG
>JAJRSS010000285.1 GCA_024278615.1 Alphaproteobacteria bacterium | reverse complement strand
GAAATTTACCGCCGATATCATCGCCCGGCTGCCGGCTTGCGTCAAAGCCATCGCCAATTTCTCCGTCGGCGTGGATCACGTCGACCTGCAGGCGGCGAGGGAAAAGGGCATCATCGTCACCAACACCCCGGACGTGCTGTCCGACGCCACCGCCGAGACCGCCATGCTGTGCCTGCTGGGCGCCGCCCGGCGGGGCGGCGAAGGCGAAGCCCTGGTGCGGACGGGCGAGTGGAAGGATTGGAGCCCCAGTTTCATGGTCGGGGTCCAGGTGACCGGCAAGCGGCTGGGCATCATCGGCATGGGCCGGGTGGGCCAGGTGGTGGCCCGGCGGGCCCGGTGTTTCGACATGGAAATCCACTATTACAACCGCCACCGCCTGGATCCGGCCCTGGAAGAGGGGGCTGTTTTTCACCAGGATCTGGACGACCTGCTGGCGCTCAGCCAGTTCCTGTCTCTCAACTGCCCCAACACGCCCGAAACGGTGGGCCTGCTGAACGCCGAGCGCATCGCCAGGCTTCCCGACGGGGCCATCGTCATCAACACGGCCCGGGGCAGCGTGATTGACGACGAGGCCCTGATTGCCGCCTTGAAATCGGCGAAGCTGGCCGCCGCCGGACTGGACGTGTTCAATAACGAGCCCGATATCCACCCGGAATACCGAAAATTGAAAAACACCTTCCTTCTGCCTCATATCGGCAGCGCCACGGCCGAGACCCGGGACGCCATGGGTTTTCGGGCCCTGGACAACCTGGACGCCATCTTCGCCGGCCGGGAGCCGGGGGACCGGGTCGCGTAAAGGTTAAATTCCCGTGTTTTTCCAGGGGTTTTCTCAGGCTGCCGGCATGAATGACGGGCATGGACGTTAGTTTCTACTCGCTACCACCAGATATTCCTAGCAGCGGATTTCCGTCCGGTTTTGGAAAAACCCTTGCGATTGTATTCAAAAGCTGAATATTTTGTAAGTGGAAGAAACTGCCCGGTGCCGCATAGGTTAAAGGGCTCAGGAAAGATAACAAACCCCGCAGGGGGAAACGACGGATCCAGGTTTCAAGCAGTCACATTCATGCGCGTCGGCAACGCGGGCGCGCCTGATTCTACCGGGTCCGGGCAGGTGCCTGGATACGGAATCACCACTGGGAGGAGACACCATGCAGAAATCGAAAACTCGTGAGGCAAAAACCGCAAAAACGGACAAGGTTAAGTCACGGCGCAAGTTCCTGAAGGCCGGCGCCGCGGTCGCGGCCGGCGGCGCGGCGGCGGTGGCCATGCCCAACATCGCCACGGCCGCACCGACGGTCCTGAAGGTTCAGGCCGCATGGGGCGGCGGCATTTTCCTTGAAGACGCCAAACACTATGTTGACCGCGTCAACGCCATGGCCGGCAAGGACCTGAGGATCGACCTGTTGTCGGTTAACTCGGTGGTCAAGACCAGCCAGATGCAGGATGCGGTGCACCGCGGCGTGCTTGACGGCGCCCATTACGTCCCCGCCTACTGGTATTCAAAGTCGCCAGCGGCGTCCCTGTTCGGCACCGGCCCCTGCTTTGGCTGGTCGGCGCAGGAAATGCTCGGCTGGATCCATTATGGCGGCGGCATGGATCTCTTCAATGAGTTGATGGGGACCCTCGGCCTCAACCTGGTCAGCTTCTTCAACAGCCCGATGCCGGCGCAACCGCTGGGCTGGTTCAAGGAAAAGATCACGAGCTCGGCCCAGATGAAGGGCATGAAGTACCGCACCGTCGGCTTGGCGGCTGACGTCATGAATGAAATGGGCTTGTCCGTCGTGCAATTACCGGGTGGCGAAATCCAGCCGGCCATGAAGAGCGGCCTGATTGATGCCGCCGAGTTCAACAATCCGACCTCGGACAAGGATTTCGGCATGCAGGACGTTTCCAAGCACTATCACCTGGCCAGCTTCCACCAGTCCCAGGAATGCTTCGAGGTTACGTTCAATAAGAAGAAGTTCGATTCCCTGTCGAAGGAACATCAGAACATCCTCAGGTACGCCTCTGAAGCCGAGAACGCCAACTTCTACTGGTACAGCACGCTTCGTTACGCCGATGATTTGATCAGCCTGAAAAAGGACTATGGCGTCAACGTGCACCGTACCCCCGATTCCGTGATGTCGGACCAGTTGAAGGCGTGGGATGTCGTTGTCGACCGGATTTCCGAAAAAGACCCGTTCTTCGCCAAGGTGGTCAAATCGCAGAAGGCCTATGCCAAGAAGGTGATGGACTACCTGCTTCTGAACCAGCCGGACTACGGCTTGGCTTACAAGCACTACTTCGGTTGATCCGATCTGTTTGTTTGCGAGATCTTTACGCAAGATTGATCGGTTATGAGGGACAGCCTAACGGCTGTCCCTCTAATCTCTGTTCTATTCACTAGGCCATCAAGGCGGGGAACCCAGTCGTGATATCCTTTATTCATGCTATTGAACAACTCAGCATTTGGATAGGGCGCGCCTTTGGCTGGTGTATTCTGATTTTGACCCTTTCGGTCGCCTATGAAGTGTTCGTCCGTTATGTCCTCAACTCCCCCACCGTATGGGTTTTCGACGTGATGGTGCAGATGTACGGGGCGCTGTTCCTGATGGCCGGACCTTATGCCCTCGCCCAGGATACCCATGTGCGCGCGGATGTGATTTACCGCTTCCTGTCGGTCCGCTGGCAGGCCCGGGTGGATTTGCTGTTGTTCATCGTCTTCTTTTTCCCGGGCATGTTCGCCCTTGCCTGGTACGGCTGGGAAATCGCTATGGACTCATGGCGCTATCATGAAGTCAGTTGGAATAGCCCGGCCCGTATTCAGATTTATTACTTCAAGACCCTGATCCCGGTGGCCGCTGCATTGTTCATCGTTCAAGGCATCGCGGAATGTTTGCGATGCTATTTGGCGATGAAGACGAATAAATGGCTGCCGCGTCTGGAGGATGCCCGGGAAACGGAAGACCTTTTGAAAGGCCAGGCGTCCGGGCTTGAAGTCTAATAGTTTTCTTATTTTTCACATTTCTGGTTTGACGGAGCACTCTGCAGGATGACGAACCCCGAAGTAGCAATCCTGATGCTATCCATTTTTATCGTGATGGTGCTGCTGGGGTTCCCGGTCGCCTTCACGCTGCTCGCCATGGGCGTCGGCTTTGGCTACTACGCCTATTACGAGGCGGGCAGCATCGAGGTGATCGCCGATGTGTTCAACAACAAGATTTTCTACCTGCTGAACCAGAATACCTATTCGGTGATGGAGAATGACACACTGGTCGCCATCCCGCTGTTCCTGTTCATGGGCTATGTGGTCGAGCGGGCCAACATCGTCAACAAACTGTTCTACGCGCTGCAAATGGCGGCCCGCAATATGCCGGGGTCCATGGCCATCGCGGCCCTGATTACCTGCACCGTATTTTCAACGGCAAGCGGTATCGTCGGCGCGGTGGTAACCCTGATGGGACTTCTGGCGTTTCCGGCGATGGCCAGGGCCAACTATGAAAAGAGCTTCGCCGCTGGCGTCATCTGTTCTGGCGGCACGCTTGGTATTTTGATTCCGCCCTCGATCATGCTGATCGTTTACGCGGCGATTGCGGAACTTTCGCCTCTGCGCCTATACGCCGCCGCCATGCTCCCGGGGCTCATCCTGGCCGGATCATACATTGTCTACGTCATCGTTCGGGTCTTCCTGAACCCGTCGATCGCGCCCAAACCGCGCGAAGAGGATGTTCCGCCCAGGCGTGTTGTCTACTGGCAGCTTCTGACCTCTTTCGTTCCGTTGACGGCCCTAATTATGCTGGTGCTTGGGTCCATTCTGGGCGGCCTTGCAACGCCGGCGGAAGCCGCCGCCATGGGCGCGTTTGGCGGGCTCGTGCTGGCGATGCTGTATGGCTCCTTCAACTGGGGGATGCTTAAGGAATCCGTCTACCTGACGGCGAAAGCGACGGCGATGGTCTGCTGGCTGTTTGTCGGCTCATGGACCTTTGCGTCCGTATTCTCATACCTGGGCGGCCACGAAATTATCGAAACTTTCGTTCTTGGATTTAACTTGGAGCCATGGCAATTCCTGGTCATGGTACAGGTCATCATTTTCCTTCTCGGCTGGCCCCTGGAATGGTCGGAAATCCTGATCATCTTCGTACCGATTTTTTTGCCCATGCTGCCCACGTTTGGCATTAACCCCTATTTCTTCGCCATGCTGGTGGCGCTCAACCTGCAAACGTCGTTCCTGACTCCGCCCATGGCGATGTCCGCCTATTACCTGAAAGGGGTGTTGGGGAAGGCCATTGAATTGAGTGATATTTTCAAAGGCATCATGCCGTATCTTGCCATCGTCATTTCAGTCATGGTCTTGATGTATCAGTTCCCGCAGATTGCGCTGTGGATGCCTGACTATTTCTTTGGCAAATACATTCCTTGAGATCGGATGAGGTGGGATATCATCTGAATAAAATGCGGGTCGGGTTTAAGGAGTGAAATATTAGTGTCCAAAGCTATCCTTGAGAAAATTTTTGGAATTTTCGGAGCCTTTTTGATTAGCGGTTTTGTTCTCGGGCTGGCGGAAAGTATTTCTTCCGGTGCCGCCGGCTTTTGGGGTGGCTTGCCATTTTGGGTGATTTGCCTCACTGTCCTGCCGCTGGTCTTCTATGATTTATGGGATACGTGCTTCCGCCGAAAATGACCGCTTCCACGCCCCACCAAGAGCAGGCGGCCTCCGGCGCCGCGCCCTTTATGGAATATGAATCATGTCACAGGAGACCACTCCGGCCAGCCTGACCGCCACCGAAGCCGCCCGCAGGATCAGGGATGGCGAATTGACTTCGCAAGAACTGGTGCAAAGTTGCCTCGACCGCATAGAAGAGCACGAGGAGACCATCGGTGCCTGGGTCCACCTGGACAAGGAATACGCCCTGGCCCAGGCAGAGGCGGCCCAGGAACTGCGCCAATCGGGAGAAAGCCTGGGCCCGCTGCACGGGGTGCCGGTAGGCATCAAGGACATCTTCGATACCCAAGACATGCCGACCGAAAATGGCACGGTCCTCCACGCCGGCCGGCGGCCAAAAAGCGATTCCACCGTGGTGGCGCTGCTGCGCCAGGCCGGCGCCATCATCATGGGCAAGACGGTAACCACCGAACTGGCGGTCATGCACCCGGGCAAGACCACCAATCCTCACGACCCCAAGCGTACCCCCGGCGGCTCGTCCAGCGGCTCGGCGGCGGCGGTGGCGTCGTTCATGGTGCCCCTGGCCACCGGCTCGCAGACCAACGGCTCGATGATCCGGCCGGCGTCTTTTTGCGGTATTTACGGCTACAAGCCCACCCACGGGCTGATTTCCAGGCATGGCGTACTGCTTCAGTCCCGATTCCTGGATCAGATCGGAGTGTTTTCGCGTACGCTGGAGGATGCGGCGCTGATCGCCCAGGTGCTGATCGCCCATGACCCCAATGACCCGGATACCCGGCCCCACGCCACGCCGCACCTGGTGAAGGTGGTTGCCGAGGAACCGCCGGTCCCGCCCCGCCTGGCCTTCGCCGCCACGCCGGCCTGGGATGAATTCGCCGACGACGATTCCAAGCAGGCCTTTACCGAACTGCTGGAGCACCTGGGAGACAGCGCCGAGACCGTGACCCTCGATAAGCCGTTCGAGCAGGTTTACGGCTGGCTAAAGACCATCATGGGAGCCGATCAGGCGATGAACTACCACCGCGAATACAAGCGGGGAAAAGACAAGCTGAGCCCCGTCATGGTGGACATGATCGAGCAGGGGCAAAAGGTGCTGGCGGTGGATTACAACCAGGCGGCGGCCACCAGGGATGGACTGAACCGCTTGTTGTCCGAAATTTTCGATGAATACGACGCCATCATCACCCCGGCCTCCACCGGACAGGCGCCGGTCGGCCTGGACACCACCGGCAACCCCATATTCTCCACGCCGTGGACCTTCTGCGGCGTGCCGGCGGTCAGCCTGCCGCTGCTTCAGGGGTCCGACGGCATGCCCATCGGCGTGCAGTTGGTGGGCCCGAAAGGCGACGACGCCCGCCTGCTGCGCACCGCCCGCTGGCTGGCCGGGGCGGTCATGGAAAAAGAAGTTTAACCCCGGACCGACGGTTCACGTTTGCCGGACGACATGGATGGGCTGGTGGTCCGAAGCCGTCGTGTCTCTGTCCACTTCCACCG
>JAJRSS010000284.1 GCA_024278615.1 Alphaproteobacteria bacterium | reverse complement strand
TAAATGGCGCCGTAGGTGACGTCCATGCAGATCATTTCGTGGCCCTGGTCCGTCCCCAACATGCTGTGAGTCTTCATGGGGATGACGTTTTTATTGAGGGAAACGGCATATTTCTGGGCTTTTACCCTCAACTTGGCCTGGGTCCATGTGCTGATCTCATCGACCGGTTTATCGACGAGGTGTTCGAACCACTTAATGTTGGAAGCACCGGCGGTAAACTCGTTGATATCGTCCAGGGACAGGGGCTGGTCCTTGCCGTGGATCAGGTTGGCGATAAAGGCCCTGGCCCAGGTGTTGCCGGACTTGGGATAAGAAGCCAGCCAGAGAATGCCGTTCATGCGAATAGCCTGTAATCAAAAGTAATTATCACAAACAACCCAACAGAAGCCCGGTACGCGAACCCTTCCCGGAAACTTGTTTCGCCCGTCGCCCCAGGGGGTTGATGGGGCGATTAACATATGGTGGTGAAACCCTTTTGCAAAGGGGATCGCCGGACCGGGCGTTCTTGTCACGGCGGACCAGGGGAAAAATTCGCAAAATCGTTAAAAATCAGACCCCTGGGTTTCGTTGCAAAAAGGACACAGTGATGGGGAAAAAACATCCACTCCCCGTATCTGTGTTGCCAGTCACAACCAATCCCCGTTAAAAACACTGATCAGGAATTGGCAGGGTTCGGTGGCGGGGGTCTCCCGACAACAAGCAAGTCTGTCCTTGGGTTGATAGAAGTAATAACGGAGTTATTGATCATGAAGAAAGTGCTCTTGGCGACCACGGTAATGACCTCAGCGGTCGTTTTGGCTGCCGCCCCCGCTTCGGCGGAAATTGGCTTGTCGATGTTTAGTCAGTTTGTAGCCTCCGCTGGCGATTCGGATAACGGCACCAGCGCCGACCGGCTTGGCCACGATTTCCGGACCAACACGGAAATCCATTTCAAAGCCTCGACCAAAATGGACAACGGCATCACCGTCGCGTTCAAGGTCGAAATGGAAGCGGACGCGGCTGAGAACGCCAACGGTACCGCAGGCAGTGCCCCCGGCAACATCGACGAAAACCACATCTCCTTCTCCGGCAATTTCGGTGAAGTCATTCTGGGCAACCAGGACGGCGCGGCGGACGCCGGCAAGATCAGCGGTTCCAGCGTCGGCGTCAGCTACGGCGGCATCGGCAACCCCACCGGCACCATTCTCGGCGCGCTTCGTAGCGCCGGCGGCGCCAACGCCAACACCACCGGCGTGTGGCTGCGGGCTGACGGCGGTGATGACACCAAGATCACCTATTTCACGCCCCGCATCTCCGGCTTCAAGGCCGGCGTCAGCTACACCCCCTACGGCGGCACTTACATTGAAGGCTGGGGCGGTCACGTGAGCTACAGCGGTGATTTCAATGGCGTCGGCGTTGCCGCGGTGGTTAATGGCACCATTGCCCGCAGGTCGGCTGCTCAACAGTCCCATATCGACGCCAAGGGCTGGATGTTCGGCGCCAAGTTCACCTACATGGGCTTCAAGCTGGCTGGCGGTTACGCGTCCAATGACGACGTGGGCCGTGATAAGACTACGGCCAACGCGGCTGGGCTTGTCGGTACCGATGACAGCGTGTTCTCCGTCGGCGTTGGTTACTCCAGCGGTCCCGTCTCTGTCGCCCTTGCCGGCATGTGGGCCGAAGAAGACGTGTCCAATGACGACCTGACGGAATACTCCATCAGCCTGACCTATTCTCTTGGCTCCGGGGTTAGCGTCTTTGCTTCCGGCATCATCGGTGAGAGTGACCTGAACACCGTTGGCGGCGGTGGCGACACCGATTACTCGATGATTACCGTCGGTACGGCGATCGGCTTCTGATTCGAAATCGTCTCGAATCCTGAGAGAAAGGGCGGTGCCTTGGCGCCGCCCTTTTTTCTTGCCCGGGTTTTGCCGGGGCTTCCTGTTTTTCAGCACCCCCCCTGGGACTAGTCTCGTGCCGCTCTGGAAATTGAGCCGTTGTTGCCTGACCTTGGCCTGTGGTATTAAATCCGTCCGACCGTTCTTATTCCAAGGACCCGACGGCGCCCCATGACCCGATACTCATTTCGTAAATTCAGCCTTTTGCTTTTAGCCATGCTTGGGATGGCTGTGTTTCTTTCAGCCTGCAGCGGTGACAATGTCGAAATCGAGACGTTGGACAAAGCCCAGGACAAGGAGCGGGAACGCAGGTCCGGCGTCCGCGGCTCCGTACTTGGCGGGGAAGGGGGGTTCCAGCAACTTTTTAAGGGAAAACAAGAGGACGGCGGCGGTGGCGGTGGCGGCTTGGGTGTCAACAGCTACCTGTGGCGGGCCAGCCTGGACACCATTTCCTTCATGCCGGTCAATTCCGCCGACCCTTTCGGCGGCGTCATCATCACCGACTGGCACGCCCAGAGCGTGGCACCCAACGAACGCTTCAAGCTCAACGTCTATATTCTCGGCCGTTCCCTTCGCGCCGACGGGGTGAGGTTCGCCGTTTTCCGCCAGGTGCGTGGCGCCGGCGGCTGGCAGGACGCGCCGGTTCCCCAAGGAACCAGCACCTCCATCGAAGACGCCATCCTGACCCGGGCCCGGCAGTTGAGGAGCGAAACCCAACTGCAATAGCGGCCGGGGCGCCGGGCCGCCAGGAATAGGCATCCACCCCCAGTCAGGCCCTTATTTTTCAAACGGGATCCACGAAAGCAGCCGCCAGCCCATGCCGCGCTACAACTTCAAGGAAACGGAAGCCAGATGGCGGGCCGTTTGGGATCGCCAAGCGAGCTTTGCCGCCAGCGAGGATTCCAGCCGGCCCAAGTACTACGTCCTGGAAATGTTTCCCTATCCTTCCGGCCGCATCCACATGGGCCACGTCCGCAACTACACCCTTGGCGACCTGGTCGCCAGGTACAAGCGCGCCCGCGGCTTCAACGTGCTTCACCCCATGGGCTGGGACGCCTTTGGCCTGCCGGCGGAAAACGCCGCCAAGGAACGGGGGGTCCACCCGGCCGAATGGACGCGGGAAAATATTTCGGCCATGCGCGGCCAGCTGAAATCCATGGGCCTGTCCTATGACTGGTCGAGGGAAATCGCTACCTGCGAACCGCAGTATTACCGGTTCGAACAAAAGATGTTTTTAGACTTTCTCGAGGCCGGCCTGGCGTACCGCAAGGAGTCCTGGGTCAATTGGGACCCGGTGGAGAATACAGTACTGGCCAACGAGCAGGTCATCGATGGCAGGGGCTGGCGGTCCGGCGCCGAGGTGGAGAAACGACAGCTTTCCCAATGGTTCCTCAAGATCACCGCCTACGCCGAAGACCTGCTGAAATCCCTGGAGGGGCTGGAGCGCTGGCCCAGCCGGGTGCGGCTGATGCAGGAGAACTGGATCGGCCGTTCAACCGGGGCGCAGATTTTTTTCAATCTGGAAGGCCGTGACGACCGGCTGGAGGTTTACACCACCCGCCATGACACCATTTTCGGCGCCACTTTTTGCGCCATCGCCGCCAACCATCCTCTGGCCCAGGAGGTGGCGAAAAACAACCCCGAAATCACTGAATTCATCGCAAGCTGCAACCGCCTGGGAACCAGCGAGGCGGCCATCGAGACGGCGGAAAAGAAAGGCGTGGACACGGGCCTCAGGGCCATGCACCCGTTCATCGCCGATTGCCCGCTGCCCGTCTACGTGACGAATTTCGTGCTCATGGAATACGGCACCGGGGCCATTTTCGGATGCCCGGGCCATGACCAGCGGGATCTTGATTTTTCGCTGAAATATGGCCTGCCCGTGATCCCCGTGGTGGCGCCGGCGGATGCCGCCGAAGGGTTTACCATCGGCGAAGAGGCCTATTTGGGCGATGGGGTAATGATCAATTCCAG
Organism: Alphaproteobacteria bacterium; assembly: GCA_024278615.1. GTDB lineage: Bacteria > Pseudomonadota > Alphaproteobacteria > Rhodospirillales > 2-02-FULL-58-16 > JAJRSS01. The sequence goes on along the minus strand of JAJRSS010000284.1, from coordinate 12,233 downwards.
GTTTCTCGACGGCATGACCATCGCCCAGGCCAAGGAAGATATCGCCGGACGGCTGGAAAAAATGGGGGCGGGAAAGAAAACCGTGAACTACCGGTTGCGCGACTGGGGCGTTTCCCGGCAACGGTATTGGGGCTGTCCCATTCCGGTGGTTCATTGCCAAGATTGCGGGCTGGTGCCGGTGCCGGAAAAAGATCTGCCGGTGGTCCTGCCCGAAGACGTGGACCTGGACCTGCCCGGCAATCCGCTCGACAACCACCCCACCTGGAAGGACGTGGATTGCCCGGCGTGCGGCAAGCCGGCCCGCCGGGAAACGGATACCTTCGACACCTTCTTCGAATCGTCGTGGTATTTCGCCCGCTTCGCTTCCGTTTCCGATAGCCAGGCCTTCGGCCGCGAGGCGGTGGACTACTGGCTGCCCGTGGACCAATACATCGGCGGCATCGAGCACGCGGTTTTGCATCTGCTCTATTCCCGCTTTTTCACCCGGGCGCTGAAACAGTGCGGCTATCTGGGGATCGGGGAACCCTTCGACGGGCTGATGACCCAGGGCATGGTCTGCCACCAGACCTACAGCGACGAAGACGGCAACTGGCTTTATCCGTCCGAAATCACCCACGATGGGAAAGGAGACCTGGTCACCGCTTCCGGCGGCAAACCGGTCACCGCCGGGCGCTCGGAAAAAATGAGCAAGTCAAAAAAGAACGTGGTCGATCCCGAGGCTATTATCGATGCCTATGGCGCCGATACGGCGCGTTTGTTCATGCTGTCCGACAGCCCGCCGGACAGGGACCTGGATTGGACCGATGCGGGAATCGACGGGGCGTGGCGCTACATCAACCGCCTGTGGCGCCTTTTCACCGAACCGGCGGTCAACCCGGCGCCCGGCGGCGCGCCCAGGCCCGATGTTCTTTCACCGCAGGTGGAAAAGACCCACCGCGCCATCCATAAGACCATCGCCGCCGTCGGCAATGACCTGGACCGGTTTCATTTCAACAAGGCGGTGGCCCGAATCCGGGAACTGACGAACCTTCTGGAGGACCTGAAGGAAGGCATGGACGGGGCCGCCTGGGTCATGGGCGAGGGCCTGGACACGGTGGCCCGGTTGATCGGACCCATGATGCCCCATCTGGCGGAAGAGGTGTGGCGTCATCTGGGTCGTGACACCTTGCTGGTGGACGCGGCATGGCCGCAAGCAGACGCGGCGCTGCTGGTCGAGGATCGTATAACCGTCGCCGTGCAGGTGAACGGAAAACTGCGGGGCACGGTGGAACTGCCTAAATCCGCCGACAAGGAAACCGCCGAAACCGCGGCCTTGGCCCTGCCGGGTGTTGTCAAGGTGATCGGCGAAAGCACGATCAGAAAAGTGATCGTGGTGCCTGATCGGATCATCAATGTCGTCATCTAGGGCCATAACCCTGGCGCTTGCCCTGGCCGTGCTTTCGGCGTTGTTGGGCGGCTGTGGATTCAAGCCCCTTCACGGCCAAAAGAACGGCGGACCGGGCGGCGGCGACCTGGCCGCCGTCCAGGTCAGGGTGATCGCCGACCGGGTCGGCCAGCAGCTTCGCAACCAGTTGCTGGACATGCTGAACCCGCGGGGCAGGCCGTCCCGCCCAAGGCACTACCTGGAAGTCGGCTTGAGCGAAACAACAGAACGGTTGGCGGTGCAAAAGAATTCGTTCGCCACCCGGGCCAACTATCACTTGACGGCGGACTTCCGCTTGGTTGACGCCGCCAGCGGCGAGGTGCTTTTCACCGGCCGCGAACGGGCGATCAGCAGCTACAACATTTCCCAATCGGATTACGCGACGCTGATTGGCGAGAAGGACGCCAAGGTCCGCGCCACACGCACATTGGCCGAAGACATCCGCGCCCGCCTGGGAATCTATTTCATCAACGGCGCGGCGCGGTGAAAATCGCCGCCAGCCGGATCGAAGCCTTCCTCCGCGAGCCGGATGTAAACTGTGTTTTGATTTACGGGCCCGACCGGGGGCTGGTCAGGGAGCGGGCGCGCGCCCTGGCCCTGACCGTGGTGGAAAACCTGAACGACCCGTTCCGGGTATCGCACCTGGCAGGACCGGCGGTGAAAAAAGATCCGGCTTTGCTGGCCGATGAAGCGGGGGCTCTTTCCCTTACCGGCGGCAGGCGGGTGGTGCGCGTGGAAGACGCCGCCGATGGCCTGACGGCCGCCTTCAAGGCATACCTGCGGGACAACCTTCCTCCGGTCGGCAATGGCGGCGCCCTGATTATCGCCGAAGCCGGGGAGCTGACCACCCGGTCTTCCCTGAGACGTTTGTTTGAACAGGCCAAAAACGCCGCCTCGGTCGCCTGTTATGGTGACGGCGCCGATGACCTTGGCCGGGTCATCCGCCAATCCCTCGATGGTCACGGGCTTTCCGTCGAACCCGACGCCATGGCCTACCTGAAGGAAAACCTGGGCGCCGACAGGTTGGTGTCCCGGACGGAGCTGGAAAAGCTTGCCCTTTACAAGGGCGAACCCGGAACGGTGAGCCTGGAGGACGCCGCCGCCTGCATCGGCGACAGCGCCGCCACGTCCCTGGACAGGGTTGTTTACGCCGCCTGCGGCGGCGACCAGCGGGGACTTGACCTGGCCCTTGGCCGCGTCCTCGGCGAAGGCGTGCATCCCGTGGGGATACTCAGGGCGGCGGCGCGCCACCTGCTGCGGCTGCACCAGACGGCTGGACTGATGGCCAAGGGACAATCCGCGGATCAGGCCATGAGGGCCTTGAGGCCGCCGGTCATTTTCTTCCTTCGGGACCCCTTCCGCCTTCAACTTCGGCTGTGGAACACCGACCGCCTGGCCCGCGCCCTTGATTTGGTCACCGAAGCCGAGCTGGACTGCAAGACCACCGGCATGCCGGTGGATGCGGTGTGCGGCCGGGCGCTCATGCGCATGGCCCAGGCGGCGCGCGCCCGTTAGCAGGCCGGCGAAAAAAAGCCCCGTTGGAGAGTCATGCTTGGCGACGGGCCGGGTTCAGCCCTTGGGGCTGGACTCTACGCCGGTTCCCGGATGCCGTTACCGCCGTGGCTCAGCCGGTTAAGTACGCCGTCGAGCTGTTCCAGGGTTTTGTATTGAATGGTCAGCTTGCCGCCCGCCGGGCCGAAGTCGATATCCACCTTGAGGCCCAAAAGATTGGTCAGGTCGCGTTCAAGCGCCAGGGTGTCCGCGTCCTTCGGCGTACGGGTGGGCGGCTTGCGGCCGCCGGGTTTCCGGGAAGCCAGTTTTTCCGTCTGCCGGACATTCAGGTTGCGGCGAACCACCGTCCGCGCCAACTCCACCGGATTGACGGCGCCGAGGATGGCGCGGGCATGTCCGGCGGTAAGCTGTTTACCGTTGACCATCTCCTTGACCTCGTCGGGCAGGTCCAGGAGGCGCATCGTGTTCGCCACATGGCTTCTGCTTTTGCCGACCGTCCGCGCCAGGTCTTCCTGGGTGTGGGAAACTCCTCCATCAGGCGGGCAAGGCCCAGGGCCTCGTCGATGGGCGTCAGGTCCTGGCGCTGCATGTTTTCCACCAGGGCCACTTCAAGGGCCTCCCGGTCGGAAAGGTCCTTGATGATAACCGGCATGTCGTGAATCTTGGCCACCTGCGCCGCCCACCACCGCCGTTCGCCGGCGATGATCTCGAACGCGCCCGGCTTTTCCGGATGGCGGCGCACGATGATCGGTTGCAGCACGCCCTTGCTGGCGATGGACGCGGCCAGTTCGTCGATGTATTCCTGGTCCATGACATGGCGTGGCTGGAAACGGCCGGGGTGCAGGTGTTCCATGGGCAGCGTATTTCTTACCCCCCGCCCGCCATCGGGATGCTGTTCACTGGTATCGTCCCCCAACAGGGACGACAGCCCGCGGCCCAGGCCACGGCGTTTGGTTTCATCGGCGATCATGCGAAATGCCTCCGTTCCCTGCGCAGCACTTCTCCCGCCAGGTGCAGGTAAGCCTTGGAGCCGGCGCAGTTCATGTCATAAACCAGCACCGGCCTGCCGTAAGACGGCGCTTCGGAGACCCGGACGTTGCGGGGAATGACTGTTTCGTATACCTTGTCGCCGAAATATTCCCGCACATCCTTGGCGACCATTCCCGACAGTTTGTTGCGCTGATCGAACATGGTCAGCACGATGCCCTGGATTTCCAGATCTGGATTAAAAGCGTGCCTGACCCTTTCAATGGTCTTGACCAGATAGCTGATGCCTTCCAGGGCGAAAAACTCACATTGCAAAGGCACCAGAACGGCCTGGGCGGCGACCAGGGCGTTGATGGTCAGCAGGCCCAGGGCAGGGGGGCAGTCGATGAGCACGAAGTCGTATTCCCGCGTGGCGTCCGCCAGGGCGCGGCGCAGGCTGTATTCCCTTTGCTCCACCTCGACCAACTCGATCTCGGCCCCGGACAGGTCCATGCCCGAAGGCAACAGGTCGAGGCCCGGGATGTCGGTCCGGCGCACCGTATCGGCCAGGGAGGCCTCGCCGATCATCACATGATAGGAGTTTCGCCTCCGGTCCCGCCGGTCCACCCCCAGCCCGGTACTGGCGTTTCCCTGGGGATCCAGATCAAGGAGAAGGACTTTCTTGCGAACAGCGGCCATTGCTGTCGCTAAATTGATAGTTGTTGTCGTTTTTCCGACACCGCCCTTCTGGTTGGCGATGGCGATGACGCGGGCGGCGCCGGCCTTGACCGTGTTGGCTTCCGCGAGGACGGTATCAGGGGCCATGACGTGGGGAGATCTCCTCTATCTTGAGAATGGTCCCGGATGGGTCGGACCGGCTGTCGATCCGGGTAACGGACATAGTCCATCCTTTTTCCGACTCCGTCAATTCGTCACCCACTTTATTTCCCTTCAGGAACAGGCATACCCCTTTCGGCTTCAATAATGGCGTCGCGTATTCAAGGAGTTGGGGCAAGGGGGCGCAGGCGCGGGAAACCACGGCCCGGGCCTTCAGCGGCTCTAGTTCCTCGATCCTGGAATTGTGGATAATGGCGTTGGCCCCGGTGATTCGATTGGCCTCGGCCAAAAAAACGCATTTTTTTCCATCGCTTTCCACCAGGTGAACCGGGGCCACCCCCATGATCGCCAGGACCAATCCGGGAAACCCCGCGCCGCTGCCCAGGTCCAGTACTGGTTCCGGCCCTGGTGGAACCAACGGTTCGAGCTGGGCCGAATCCAGGTAGTGCCGCCTCCACATGCAGGCCAGGGTCTTGCCGCTGACCAGGTTCTTGTGTTTCTGCCATTTTTCAAGGAGGGCGGCGTATGCCATCAGGCGCTCCAGGACCAGGTTGGTGATCCCGGTTTCGGCCTGAAGGTCCTGGGGGTTAAATGGCTTCATTGTCCTGGTGCGGGCTGTTGATGCAAGTCGGGGCCGGCGGTTGGAGTGGGCGCGCCGCCCAATTGTTTCACGTGAAACGTCAGGCGGTCACCGGGCTTTCTTTTCGCCGCACGTACCCCAGCAGCAAAGTTAACGCCGCCGGGGTAACTCCCGAAATGCGGGCCGCCGCGCCCAGTGTGTGGGGCCTGCCGGCGATCAGTTTCTGGCGGACTTCGTTGGACAGGCCGGGGACAGCCTCGAAATCAAGATCCCCGGGGATTTCCAGGGATTCATCGCGGCGGAAGGAGTCGATATCCGCCGCCTGCCGGTCCAGATACCCGCGATAATGGGCATCGATTTCAAGCTGTTCCGCCACGTCCTTCCTGATATCGCCCAGTTGGGGCCAAATGGCCGCCAGGCGTTCAATATCCAGTCCGGGGTAGGCGAGCAGGTCCCGTACCGTTCTTCGCACGCCGTCCCGGTTAACCCGGATACCATGGCGGTCAAGGGCGCTTGGGGTCGCCGCCAGCTCCACCGTCAAGGCCCGGGCTAGAGCCAGGGCCTTGGCCTTTTCACCGAAAACCCGGCGCCTGGCGGCCCCGACACATCCGGCCGCAAGCCCCAGGGGGGTGAGCCGCTGGTCGGCGTTGTCGGCGCGGAGCATCAACCGGTATTCGGCCCGCGAGGTAAACATGCGATAGGGCTCTTCGGTGCCCAGGGTTACCAGGTCATCGATAAGCACGCCAATGTAGCCCTGGGCCCGGTCGGGTACCAACTGTCCGCCTCCACCCGCCGCCAGGGCGGCATTGACTCCGGCCACCAGGCCCTGGGCCGCGGCCTCCTCGTAACCGGTGGTGCCATTGATCTGGCCGGCCAGGTAGAGGCCGGGCGCCCGCCGGGTTTCCAGGGTCGGATTCAGTTCCCGGGGATCGACGAAATCATATTCGATGGCATATCCGGGCTGGGTAATCCGCGCCCTTTCCAGGCCCGGAATAGTCGCCAAAAAGGCCTTTTGTATTTCTTCGGGCAGGGACGTGGAAATACCGTTGGGATAGACCGTGGTATCATCCAGCCCTTCCGGTTCGAGAAAAATCTGGTGTTTCCGGCGGCCGGGAAAACGCACCACCTTGTCCTCCACCGAAGGACAGTACCGGGGCCCGGTACCCTTGATCTGGCCGGAATACATGGGCGACCGGTGGATATTGTTTCGAATCAGATCATGGGTGCGTGGATTAGTGTGGGTAATATGGCACTGGACCTGTGGCACACGGATTTCATCGGCGAGGAATGAAAAAGGGACGGGCGGATCGTCCGCCGCCTGGGCCTAGAGGGCGGTGAAATCGATGCTCCGGCCATCGAGGCGGGGCGGCGTCCCCGTTTTCAGCCTGCCCCTGGAAAAACCAAGCCTTTTCAGGGTGTAAGCCAGGCCAATGGCGGGCCTGTCGCCAACCCTGCCGGCGGGGACACGGGCCTCGCCCACATGGATGAGGCCGCGCAGGAAGGTGCCCGTAGTCAGCACCACCGCCCGGCAGCGAATTTCCTCGCCCTGGCCAGTGCGGACCCCGGTTACCGCGCCCGAGCCGTCCAGCATCAGGTCATCCACCGCGGCGGCCCTGATTTCGAGGCCTTCCTGCTCCGCCAGCAGCGCCTGCACCGCCTTGCGGTAAAGCTTGCGGTCGGCCTGGGCCCGGGGTCCGCGAACGGCGGGGCCCTTGGCCCGGTTCAGCATGCGGAACTGGATTCCCGCCCGGTCGATGGCCCGGCCCATGATGCCGTCCAGGGCGTCCACCTCGCGCACCAATTGGCCCTTGGCCAAGCCGCCGATGGCCGGGTTGCACGACATTTCGCCGATGGTATCGATTCTGTGGGTCAGCAGCAGGGTGGACGCGCCAACCCGGGCCGCGGCGGTAGCGGCTTCGCTGCCGGCGTGACCGCCGCCAATGACGATGACATCGTATATGGGCATGGCGGAAACTTAGGTTGGGGTCCCTTTGAAGTCAATTGGCAGCCGTCAAACAGGGAGGGGCAATCGAGGGAAGGGGCGTTTGTTTCGCGTTCCCGGCCAAAGCAACGTTTCACGTGAAACAATTTTACTTGCCGATGCAGAAGTCCCGGAAGATCAGGTCCAGCATATCCTCAACGCCCACCCTTCCGGTGATCCGTCCCAGGGCCCGCACCGCCAGGCGCAGGTCCTCGGCGACGCACTCCGGCTCCCTGGCGCTCCGACACCGCTTAAGGCTGCCGGCGCATTCGATCAGGGCTTCCCGGTGCCGCGCCCGGGTGAGGGGAGGGCCGCCGCCCGCCTGCAGGCGTTTCCCAACGTTTTCTTCCAATGCTTGAACCAGTTCGCCAATGCCGGTCCCCTCGTGCACTGAAATGGCCTGGGCGGGGCGGCCCTCCACCACCGCTGGAACTTCCCCCAGGCCCAGGTCGGCCTTGTTGATGACCACCAGCGTATCGCCGTCGATCAGGTCCGCCGTGTGGGGGTCGACATGGGGCCAGGCCGCCCCGTCCAGCACCACCAGCTTCAAGTCCGCTTCGCCGGCCCGGACCCGGGCCCGGCGCACGCCTTCGGCCTCGACATCGTCTTCGGCCTCCTTCAGGCCCGCCGTATCCGCCACCACCACGGGATAGCCGCCCAGGTCCAGGCGCACCTCCACCACGTCCCGGGTTGTCCCGGCCAGGCTGGAAACGATGGCCGCGTCCCGCCGGGCGAGAAGGTTGAGCAGGCTGGATTTCCCCGCATTGGGCGGGCCGATGATGGCGATTTGAAACCCCTCCCGCAGCCGTTCGCCGCGCCGGCCGTCGGCGACGTGCCGGCGTATGTCCTGTTCCACCGCCGCGATATCGGCCGCCACGGCGGCGGCGGCATCGGCGGGAAGGTCCTGGTCGGAAAAGTCAATGGTCGCCTCCAGGTGGGCCAGGGCGGCCATCAGCCTTTCGCGCCAGCCGTCATACAGGCGCCCCAGGCCGCCGCCGAGCTGCCTCAGGGCCTGCTTGCGCTGGGCCTCGGTTTCCGCCCCGACAAGGTCGGCGATGGCCTCCGCGGCGGTCAGGTCCAGCTTGCCGTTCTCGAAGGCCCGCCGGGTGAATTCCCCCGGCCGGGCCAACCGCAACCCGGGGCATTGGGCCAGGGCATCCAGCAGGCCGGTGACCACAGCCCGGCCGCCATGAACGTGAAGCTCGGCCACATCCTCGCCGGTGAAGCTGGCCGGGGCGGGGAACCACAGCACCAGCCCTTCGTCCAGCACCTCGCCCGTGTCCGGTTCCTTCAGGGCGGCACGCGCCGCCCGCCGGGGCGGCGGCGGGTTCCGTCCGGTCAGCCGGCGCAAGGCTTCCCCGGCGGCGGGCCCGGACAGGCGGATTACCGCCACCCCGGCCGGCGCCGAACCGGTAGCCGGGGCATAGATGGTCTGTTTATCGGTATTCACGATGGGAGATACAAGCAACTACTATATATTGATATTATTTAGGTATTCACTACAATATATGGTAGTTACTTGGAATCCTTGTCCTTACCGCCCATCATCTGCCCCCAGAAGGCCTTCTGCATTTGCTCGAACCCCTTGTCCAGCCCCTGGCCGCCGGCGGGCAGCCAGGTTTTGAACAGGGCTTCCGGATCCATGGCCTCCATGTTGGCCTTCATCCGTGCCTCGACCTCTTTCATCAACGCCTTCTGCAGGGGCCTGACGTCGGGCAGGCCGAAAAAGGTGCGGGCTTCTTCCGGCGTACAATCGATATCGAAGGTAATTTTCATGGTCCTGACTCCGGTGGATGGCCGAAGGAAAGCAGCAGCGCAGGCCTTGCAAAACGGCCCACTGCTTACAAACTAAGCTACAAGCAGCCCCGCCGCAACGGCACCGGCTATAATCCGTGGGCCATAATCCGCGGGCCAGCTCCGGACAAGAGGGCCGGAACGAGAAAGAGGATCAAGCCAGCCGAATGAATTGCCTCGCCGACGAAACCAGCCCTTACTTGCTGCAACACAAAAACAACCCGGTGGATTGGCAGCCATGGAGCGCCGGCGTGCTGGCCCGCGCCAGGCGCGAAAACAAGCCCATTCTGCTGTCGGTGGGATACGCCGCCTGTCACTGGTGTCACGTCATGGCCCACGAAAGTTTCGAGGACCCGGACATCGCCCAGGTGATGAACGATCTTTACATCAACATCAAGGTCGACCGGGAAGAGCGCCCGGACCTGGATGTAATCTACCAGACGGCGCTGGCGTTGCTGGGCGAGCAGGGGGGCTGGCCGCTGACCATGTTCCTGACCCCGGACGGCGAGCCCTTTTGGGGCGGCACTTATTTTCCCTCCACCGCCCGGTATGGCAGGCCCGCCTTTCCCGACATCCTGAAGGGCGTCGCCGACACCTACCACACCCAAACCGAAAAAGTTCTGCAAAACGTCGGCGCCATCCGCGACGCCATGAACCAGCTTGCCTGCCCCAAGCCGGGTCAGGGCCTGACCATGGGCCTGTTGGACGAGACGGCCGTGGCTGTCGATTCCATCATCGACCGTGTGCACGGCGGCACCGCCGGCGCGCCCAAGTTTCCCCAGCCCGCCCTGTTCCGGTTTCTGTGGCGGGCTTCCCGGCGCAACGACCACGCCCGCTTCGGCGAAGCCGTGCGGATCACCCTCGACCGTATCTGCCAGGGCGGCATCTACGATCACCTGGGTGGCGGGTTTTCCCGCTATTCCACCGACGAGACTTGGTTGGCGCCCCACTTCGAAAAGATGCTCTACGACAATGCCCAGCTCATCGAACTGTTGGGCGAAGCCTGGCAGGTATCCCACAGTCCCCTCTATGCAACGCGTATCGAGGAAACGGTTCGCTGGCTGCTCAGGGAAATGAAGGTGGAAGATGGCGCGGGCTTCGCTTTCGCCAGCGCCTATGACGCCGACAGCGAGGGAGAAGAAGGCAAGTTTTATGTGTGGCCGAAAGACGAAATCGATTCCGTCCTTGGTGAATCTTCCCAATTCTTCAAAAAGGCCTACGACGTAACCGCCCGGGGCAATTGGGAGGGCAAAAACATCCTCAACCGGTCCCAGGTTCCGGCGCTGGGCGATCGCGCCCATGAAGACGCATTGCGAGATTGCCGGGAGAAGCTTCTTGCCGTCAGGAACCGGCGGCCCTGGCCCCAGTGGGACCACAAGGTGCTTGCCGACTGGAACGGCCTGATGATTGCCGCCCTGGCAAAAGCCTCGGCGGTCTTTCGCCGGCCCCAATGGCTGGCGGTGGCGGAAACGGTTTTTGCCTTCGTCTGCCGGAACATGACCGGCAACGGCCGCCTGTTTCACGCCTGGGCCAAGGGCAGGGCCCGCCATTCGGCGATCCTGGATGACTATGCCAATTTGTGCCGGGCCGCCCTTTTTCTTTTCGAGGTCAGCGGCAGGCGAACCTATCTGAACCAGGCCGAGGCCTGGGTGGCTTTAGTCAACCGCCGTTACTGGGACCAGGGCGGCGGCGGGTATTTCCTCACCGCCGACGACGCCACCGATGTCATCCTGCGTTCCAAGACCGTCGCCGACAACGCCGTGCCGTCCGGCAACGGCACCATGGCCGAGGTGCTGGCCCGCCTGTTCCACCTGACCGGCAACCCGGAATACCGCAAGCGCGCGGATGACCTGATCGCCGTTTTCTCCGGCGGCGAGCCCCGTCACCTGACCAACCAGCCGACCCTGCTCGGCGGCTATGAGCTTCTGGAAAACGCCGTCCAGGTGGTTATCGTCAAGCCGGTGGATGATGAAGGCGGCGCGGCCAGGCTGGTCGACGCCGCTTTCGGGGCGGGCAACGGCAACCTGGTGTTGCAGCACCTGGGGGCGGACGATGCGCTGCCCCCCGGACACCCGGCCCACGGCAAGGGCCCGGTGGATGGCAAGCCGGCGGCCTATGTCTGCGTCGGCGCCACCTGCGGCCTGGCGCTGACCGATGCCGACGCCTTGCGCCGGACGCTCGCCTCCCTATAAATTGACCGCATGGCCCACCTGTCCATGTCCAGCCCCATGGGCTCATTGACCCTGTTTGAAGAAGACGGCGCCCTGGTCGCCCTCGAGTGGGGCCGGGTTCCCGGCGGCTCATCGTCTTCGCTGTTGGCCGACGGCAAGGACCAGCTGGACGCTTATTTCGATCGCCGCCTTCACTCTTTTTCCCTACCCCTCCGCCCGGCCGGCACGCCTTTCCAGAAATCCGTTTGGCAATGCATGCGCGCCATTCCCTTCGGCCTGACCCGCACCTATGGGGAGCTGGCGGATGAATTGAACAGCGCCGCCCGGGCCGTCGGCGGCGCTTGCGGGCGCAACCCCCTGCCGATCATCATCCCTTGTCACCGGGTGCTGGGCAGCGCCGGGCTGGGAGGGTATTCGGGCGGCGACGGCCTTTCCACCAAACGCCTGCTGTTGCGCCTGGAAGGGGCGCTGGCGTAAAACCTCGGTATTCATAGATAGGGGAGAGGCTCGATGAGCAAGGCAATCCGAATTCATCAGACCGGCGGCCCGGATCAATTGCGCTGGGACGACGTGGACGTGGGGCCTCCCGGGGAAGGCCAGGTCCGTCTTCGCCAGACTGCGGCAGGGCTCAATTACATCGACGTCTACGTGCGCACCGGGCTTTATCCGCTGCCGTCCCTGCCGGCCGTCATCGGCATGGAGGGGGCCGGCATGGTCGAAGAGGTGGGGCCGGGAGTATCGTCGGTCAGGGCCGGCGACCGGGTGGCCTATCCCATGGTCCTGGGGGCCTATGCCGAGGAGCGGCTGATCGACGCCGAAAAGCTGGTGCCCCTGCCGGATTCAATCGACGACACAACCGCCGCCGCCATGATGCTCCAGGGCCTGACCGCCCATTACCTGCTGCGCCGCACTTACAAGGTTCAACCGGGCGACCCCATCTTGGTTTACGCCGCCGCCGGCGGTGTCGGG
>JAJRSS010000283.1 GCA_024278615.1 Alphaproteobacteria bacterium | reverse complement strand
CTCAGCTAAATCCTTGTTTCTCAAGAGGTTAACGGAGATATAACATGAAGTTCAGGCCTCTACATGACCGCGTGCTGGTCAAGCGCGTGGATCAGGAAGAAAAGACATCCGGCGGCATCATCATTCCCGATACCGCCCAGGAAAAGCCCATGGAGGGTGAAATCATCGCCGCCGGTTCAGGCACCCGCCACGAAGACGGCACCGTTATTCCCTTGGACGTCAAGGCCGGCGACCGGGTGCTGTTCGGCAAATGGTCGGGCACCGAAGTGAAGATCGACGGTGACGATCTGTTGATCATGAAGGAATCCGATCTTCTTGGCGTCATCGAAGGCGGCAAGAGAAAGAAAAAGTAAGTATGGACATCCTGGGATAAGGACCCACGAAAAATGGCAGCTAAAGAAGTTAAATTCGGTACCGACGCCCGGTCGCGATTGCTCGCCGGCGTTGACATCCTGGCCAACGCGGTCAAGGTGACCCTCGGCCCCAAGGGCCGCAATGTGGTTCTCGACAAGTCGTTCGGCGCGCCGCGCATCACCAAGGACGGCGTTACCGTGGCGAAGGAAATCGAACTGGCCGACAAGTTCGAGAACATGGGCGCCCAAATGATTCGCGAAGTCGCCTCCAAGACCTCCGACGAAGCCGGCGACGGCACCACCACGGCGACCGTCCTGGCCCAGTCCATCGTCCGCGAAGGCGGCAAGGCGGTGGCCGCCGGCATGAACCCCATGGACCTGAAGCGCGGCATCGACCTGGCCGTCGAAGCGGTGGTCGCCGACATCAAGAAGCGGTCGAAGAAAGTCTCCACCAGCGGCGAAATTGCCCAGGTAGGCACCATTTCGGCCAATGGCGAAGAGGAAATCGGTGAATTCATCGCCCAGGCCATGGAAAAGGTCGGCAACGAAGGCGTGATCACGGTGGAAGAGGCCAAGAGCCTGCACACCGAACTGGACGTGGTCGAAGGCATGCAGTTCGACCGTGGCTATACCTCGCCCTACTTTGTCACCAATGCCGACAAGATGACCTGCGAGATGGAAAATCCCTACATCCTGATTCATGAAAAGAAGCTTTCCGGCCTTCAGCCGCTGCTTCCCGTTCTTGAAACAGTGGTGCAGTCCAACCGGCCGTTGCTGATTATCGCCGAAGACATCGAAGGCGAGGCGCTGGCCACCCTGGTGGTCAACAAGCTGCGCGGCGGCCTCAAGGTGGCCGCGGTCAAGGCCCCTGGTTTTGGCGACCGGCGCAAGGCCATGCTGGAGGATATCGCCATCCTGACCTCCGCTCAGGTGATCAGCGAAGACCTGGGCATCAAGCTGGAGAACGTCACCATCGACATGCTGGGCTCCGCCAAGAGGATCCAGATCACCAAGGAGGAAACCACCATCATCGAAGGTGTTGGCAAAAAGACCGACATCCGGGGCCGTTGCGCTCAGATCCGCGCCCAGATCGATGAAACCACGTCGGACTACGACAAGGAAAAGCTGCAGGAACGGCTGGCCAAACTGGCCGGCGGCGTGGCGGTTCTGCGTGTCGGCGGCGCCACCGAAACCGAGGTGAAGGAGCGCAAGGACCGGGTTGACGACGCCCTGCACGCCACCCGCGCGGCGGTGCAGGAAGGCGTGGTCGCCGGCGGCGGCGTAGCGCTGCTCTATGCTACCCGGGCGCTGAAAAAGGTGGATCCGGAAAACGACGACCAGAAGGTCGGCGTCGACATCATCCGCCGGGCCCTGCAGACGCCCCTTCGCCAGATTGCCGAAAACGCCGGTAGTGACGGCGCCGTGGTTGCCGGCAAGCTGCTGGAAGGCAAGGATACCAACTTTGGCTTCAACGCCCAAACCGGCAAGTACACCAACCTGATCAAGGCCGGCGTCATCGACCCGACCAAGGTGGTGCGCACGGCGTTGCAGGATGCGGCGTCCATCGCCGGCCTGCTGATCACCACCGAGGCCATGGTGGCGGAGAAGCCGGAGAAGAAAGACCCCATGCCCGCGCCCGACATGGGTGGCATGGGCGGCATGGGCGGCATGGGCTTCTAAGTCCAGGCTTCTAAATTTGGCCTCATGCAGGTTACAAGAAGGGCCGCGCCTCGAAAGCGCGGCCCTTCTTGCGTCACCAATCCAATGGCTGTATCCGAAAAAGCAGCCGCAAACACGAATGCCTTGAACCAAGGGATAGGCGCGCCGGCAAATGATGGGTCTCTGGTCGGAGTTTAAAACCATACGGCACCGCCGCGCCGCTTTACGGGCTCGTTTCGACATCAGGCGGTCGTTCGCGCGACTGGAAGAATCCTGCGTTCCATCTTATTGCCACGACAATTGGCTGGCGGCGGCGGCGGCGTGGTTGCGCCTGGTCCGGGCGGCGAGGCTATGGGAGCGCCTTGCGTCCAACGGGCCCGTTCTGGACTTTGGCGCCGGCAGCGGAGAACTGGCGCATTTCATTGAGGCGGAATCTTACTGCTTCGTCGAAGGTGACGATTTTTTATCGCAAGCGATTTTAAGTTTTGTTCCCACGGCAGGAAAACGTGTCCTGGGAGATTTGGAGGACGGTTTTTTCGCCGCGATATTCGCCTTGGATTCGCTGGAACACAATGAAGACGTCGCGGCGCTTGTAGATCGGATCCTACCTGCCTTGAGAGACGATGGCGTATTCATCGTTTCCGGGCCGACGGAAAACGCCCTTTACAGGGCGGGGCGTGCAATCGCCGGTTTCCAGGGTGACTACCATATGACCAACATCATCGAGATCGAGTGGATTCTTGGCCAAAGGATGAAGTGCGTCAAGCGGACCCGCGTGCCATTCGGAGTGCCCTTGTTTCACGTTTCCGCATGGCGTCTGATCGAAAAGTAATCATCTCTACCCCTGATGCGGTATCCCGATAGCGATGGAAAACTATTTATCGTATTTTTTTAATGGCCCACCCCAGGTCATCGCCGTTTTCGCCGTCGCCGGCGTTTGGCTGGGGCTGACCGCCCTGGGCGGCGTTTTCATAAGGCCCGGCGAGGGCCGGGAGACCGCCCCCATCCTGGGGTGGGCCATAATCTGTATTGTTTTCACCGCCCTGGGCGTTCTCTTCACCGTGCCTTTCAAGTACATCACCGCCGCCATGGCGGTGATGGCGGCGGTTTCGGCTGTCTTTGTTTACCGGCGGGATGGCGCCCTGTTGCCGCCGGGCACGGTCAAGATCCTGGCCCTGGCCCTGCCCTTGCTGATCCTGACTTCCGCCATGTCCGCCTCCCAGTGGGACGAGTTTTCCCATTGGCTGTGGAGTTCACGCTTTCTTTTGGAAACGGACGGCTTTCCGGACAAGGCCAACGCCGTCACCGGAGCCAGCTATCCCGCCTATCCTTACGGCTGGCCCCTGCTTACCTACCTGGCCAGCCGGCTGGCCGGACAGTTCGTGGAGAACGCCGGCGCTCTGTTCAATGTTTTACTTCTGCTTACCTTCGCGCTGGTGATCGTCCGCATCATCAACCTGGGCCTGGAAAAAGGGCCGAACGCCACCTTGCGGTTGGAACACTGCGCCCTGGCCGGCCTCGCCGTGACCCTTTCCTTGCCGCAAAAGGTGATGCTGACCGCCTATGCGGACGCGGGCTCGGCGGTGATGACCGGCCTGGGCGGGGTATTGGGATGGATGGCCCTGAACGCCCTGGCTGAAAAAGACGTGGCCGGAAAGGACCACGGCCGGGCCTTCAGGCTGGCCGCCCTGGCCGGGGCCAGCCTGACCGTCCTGGTCGACCTGAAGCAGGCGACCCTGGTGCTGTTCGTGCTGGTGGTGGCGAGCGTCGTTCTGGCCGGGCTGCGCGACCCCGCCATTCACCTGGGCGAACTGATGAGACTGCTGCCGGCGATGATCCTGCCGCCCATCGCCCTGTACCTGCTTTGGCGCTATCACGTGGCGACGGAACTGAGCGGGCGGGAGTTCGCCCTCCGCCCCTTCGCCGAGTGGAACATTCATCTTGTTCCCCAAATTCTCTGGAAAATGATTGTCGTCCTCGCCAAGAAAGGCGCTTTCCTTTTGATGATGCTGGCGGCGGTGGGTTTCGGCGCCCGCGCATTGATCCGGATGCGCACCCCCTTCGACCGCCTGGCGGTGATCGTCGCGGCGGTGTTCCTGGGCTATAACGCTTTTCTTCTGCTTACCTATGTGGCGGCGTTCGGCGAGAACGATGCCCTGCGGGTCGCCTCCCTGTGGCGGTACAACATGCACATCGGGCTTTTGGGCGTGGCCTTCGCCGCCTTCGGGTTGTCCATCTTGTGGAAGAAAAAGGTGGAAGGCCGCCTGAAACCAAAAAGGGCGTTTCGCGGCGCCGCATGGATTCCCATCGTGCTGATGGTGGCGGCGCCTTTTATTTTCGCCAAGAAAATTCGCTTCGACCTGGAACCCGACAAGCCGCATTTCCGCGCCGTCGGGGCGCAAGCCGCGCGGCTTATTCCCGATGGCGCGCGCTATTTTATCCTGGATCCCGGCGGCAGCGGGGAATCGGCCATGATCGCCCGCTATGAAGTGGGCCTGTCGTCCCAAATGACCGGCTATATCGGCGCTTTCCATCGAATTACGCGAAAGGATCTG
>JAJRSS010000282.1 GCA_024278615.1 Alphaproteobacteria bacterium | reverse complement strand
GGATTCCTGCATCACATCGCCCAGCTTGCCGGTGATGGTCATTTTTCCCCGGCCGGGGAGCAGAACGGCTTCGATGGTCAACAACTCGCCGCCAACTTCGGTCCACGCCAGACCCGTGGTTACGCCGACCAGGTCCTCCAACTCCACCTCGCCGTACCGGTAGCGCCGGATGCCGGCGTATTTGCCGAGGTTGCGGCGGGTGACGGTAACCTGCTTATTCTCACCCATCAGGATGTCCTTGATGGCCTTCCGGGTCAGGTTGGCGATCTCCCGTTCCAGGTTCCGCACCCCGGATTCCCGCGTGTAGTAGCGGATAAGGTCGCGAATGGCGGCATCTGAAATGGACCATTCACCCTTTTTAAGGCCATGGTTTTCCACTTGCTTGTCGATCAGGTGGCGTTTCGCGATTTCCACCTTTTCGTCTTCGGTGTAGCCGGAAATACGGATGATTTCCATGCGGTCCATCAACGGCGCCGGCATGTTCATGGTATTGGCCGTGGTCACGAACATAACGTCGGAAAGGTCGTAGTCCACTTCCAGGTAGTGGTCGTTGAAGGCAAAATTCTGTTCCGGGTCCAGGACCTCGAGCAGGGCCGAAGCCGGATCGCCCCGCCAGTCATTTCCCATCTTGTCCACTTCGTCCAACAGGAACAAGGGATTGGATGCCTTAGCCTTTTTCATGCCCTGAACGATCTTGCCCGGCATGGAGCCAATATAGGTGCGCCGATGTCCTCTGATCTCCGATTCATCGCGCACACCGCCCAGGGACATGCGGATAAAATTGCGCCCCGTGGCCCGGGCGATGGATTTACCGAGTGATGTCTTGCCCACGCCCGGAGGGCCGACCAAGCAGAGGATGGGACCCCTCATCTTGTTGGTCCGCTGCTGCACCGCCAGGTATTCGAGAATGCGTTCCTTGACCTTGGTCAAACTGTAATGATCCGCGTCCAGCACTTCCTGGGCAAGGTGCAAATCCTTCTTGATGCGGGTGCGCTTCTTCCAGGGAATATTCAACATCCAGTCCAGGTAGTTTCGAACTACCGTGGCTTCGGCTGACATGGGTGACATGGATTTCAGCTTCTTGAGTTCAGACGTGGCTTTTTCCCGCGCCTCTTTGCTCAGCTTGGTTTTCTTGATGAGCTCTTCCAATTCCGCCGCCTCGTCGCGGCCATCCTCGGTCTCGCCCAGTTCCTTCTGAATGGCCTTGAGCTGCTCATTCAGATAATACTCCCGCTGGGTTTTTTCCATTTGGCGCTTGACCCGGGTACGGATCTTCTTTTCCACCTGCAGGACGCCGATTTCGGATTCCATGTAGGAATACACCCGTTCCAGCCGTTCGGAGACGGTTTCAATTTCCAGCAGATCCTGCTTTTCGGAAATTTTCAGCGCCAGATGGGAGGCGACGGTGTCGGCAAGCTTGCTCGGATCATCGATCTGGTTAATGGAAACCAGCACCTCGGGCGGAATTTTCTTGTTGAGCTTGATGTACTGCTCGAATTGGGAAACCACGGAACGGGCAAGAGCCTCCATTTCCTGATTATCATCACTCCCATCATTGATGAGTTCCGCTTCGGCTTCAAAGAAGGCCTGGTTTTCCGAATACCGGGTAACCCGGGCGCGCCTGCCGCCTTCCACCAGGACCTTGACTGTGCCGTCGGGCAGCTTCAGCAGTTGCAGCACGGTGGAAACCGTGCCCACGCGATAAATTTCGTCGGTGGTAGGATCGTCCTGGGCAGCATTTTTCTGGGCCACAAGCAGAATCTGCTTATCGTCCTTCATCACGTCCTCAAGGGCGCGTACGGATTTCTCGCGACCCACGAACAAGGGCACGATCATGTGCGGGAAGACGACGATGTCGCGCAACGGCAGCACTGGATACAGATTGCCCTGTACGGTCGCTGGGGCGTCTTCGGGATTGATTTCGGACATTATTGCCTCTTTTAGTCGTTGATTCCGGGGATCGGAGGGCCGGAAAGGGGGCCGGAAACGGTTATTCAAAGGTGGGGCCGAGGAGCCCGCCGGTCAAGGGGCGAGGGCGAAAGCAGCGAATTATGCGCTGGATTCAACCTCTTCTTTGCGGTCAGCGTAGATATACAGGGGTTTGGCGTGGTTTTCCGCCACTTCCCGATTGATCATCACTTCCTCGACACCTTCCAGCCCGGGCAGCTCGAACATGGTGTCCAACAGGATGCTCTCCATGATCGAACGCAGCCCCCGGGCGCCGGTATTCCGTTCCACCGCTTTCTTGGCGATGGCGACCAGCGCCCCGTCGGAAAAGGCGAGGCGCACGTCTTCCATATTGAACATGCGCTGGTACTGCTTGACCAAGGCGTTTTTCGGTTGGGTGAGGATTTCGATCAGCGCTTCTTCGTCCAGGTCATCCAGTGTGGCGATCACAGGCAGCCGGCCGACGAATTCGGGGATAAGACCAAATTTCAGCAAATCCTCCGGCTCCACGGCCTTGAGGATTTCTCCGGTTTTACGTTCATCGGCGGCCCTGACATCGGCGCCGAAGCCGATGGTCGATCCCCTGCCCCGGGCCGAAATGATCTTATCCAGCCCGGCGAAAGCGCCGCCGCAGACGAACAGGATGTTGGTGGTGTCCACCTGAAGGAATTCCTGCTGTGGATGCTTGCGGCCGCCCTGGGGCGGAACGCTGGCCACGGTGCCTTCCATAATCTTGAGCAGGGCCTGCTGCACGCCTTCACCGGAAACGTCCCGCGTAATGGACGGATTGTCGGACTTGCGCGAAATCTTGTCCACCTCGTCAATGTAAACAATTCCGCGCTGGGCCCGCTCCACGTTGTAATCGGCGGCCTGAAGCAGCTTGAGGATGATATTCTCCACATCCTCGCCCACATAACCGGCTTCGGTGAGCGTCGTCGCATCGGCCATGGTAAACGGCACGTCCAGGATACGGGCCAAGGTTTGGGCCAGCAACGTCTTGCCGCAACCGGTGGGACCGACCAGCAGAATATTGGATTTGGCCAGTTCCACGTCATCGTTTTTGGTTCCGTGGTTCAGGCGTTTGTAGTGGTTGTGAACGGCGACGGACAGCACCCGCTTGGCGTAAACCTGATCAATCACATAGTCATCGAGGACATGGCAGATCTCGCCGGGGCTGGGCACCCCATCGCCGGATTTGACAAGATTGCTCTTGTGCTCCTCGCGGATAATATCCATGCAGAGTTCGACGCATTCATCACAGATGAACACGGTCGGGCCGGCAATAAGCTTCCTTACTTCGTGTTGGCTTTTGCCACAAAAAGAGCAGTAAAGCGTATTCTTTGAATCACCGCTGGTGGTCTTGCTCATGAATTCTCCGTTTGACGAGCCTTACCTGTCATCATTATTTCACGAGCCTCCCTTTTTTCTTTTCATGTTAGCCGCTAGGTCGCGAGAGGCACAATCCCCAATAGAGGCTACCACAAAACAACGTTTTCACGTCCAATCCATCATGCCCGCAAACATCATAACAAGAGGTTTACGCGATTTTTGTTAATGTTTATTATTGGTTTCGCCGTTGTTATCGTTGATATCATTGTCTTCTTCCGTGGGTGGCCGGCTGGTTACTACCTCATCGATTATGCCGAATTCCTTCGCGTCTTCAGGACCCATGAACCGGTCCCGTTCAAGCGCGTTTTCAATTGTCTCTACCGTTTGCCCCGTATGTTCGGCGTAAATGTTGTTTAGCCGGTCACGCAGGGCCAAGGTTTCACGGGCATGAATCTCGATATCCGTGGCCTGCCCCTGGTAGCCGCCGGAAGGCTGGTGGACCATGACCCGGGAATTGGGCAGGGCGTAGCGCTTGCCCTTGGCGCCAGCCGCCAATAACAGCGACCCCATGGAAGCCGCCTGACCAATGCAAACCGTGGAAACTTCCGGGCGGATGTAGCGCATGGTGTCGTATATGGCCAACCCCGAAGTGACGATGCCCCCCGGGGAATTAATATAGAAGGAGATATCCTTACTGGGGTTTTCAGATTCCAAGTACAACAATTGGGCGCAAACTACGCTGGCTACGCCGTCATCGATACCACCGGTAATGAAGATGATGCGCTCTTTGAGCAACCGGGAGTAAATGTCATAGGCACGCTCGCCCCGGTTGGTGGTTTCCACCACCATGGGGATCAGGTTGCTCATGTAGGTCTCCACCGGATTGGTCATGGTTTGATTTTCCTCTCACGCACCTTCGTATCCTTGGCTTTGTCCCACCCTTGGGTGCCGGGTGTCGAGGGGGTACCGGGCATTATGGGCCGAAAGCATTTATTTTTTCTTGGCGGTTTTCTTTTTTGCTTTGGTTTTGGTTTTGGTCTTTGCCTTGGTGGCGGGTTTTTTCTCTTCCGGTTCCGCCAGCAATTCCTCAACGGTTACCTTCTTGTCGGAAACCTCTGCCATTTCAAATACGAAGTCCACGACCTTGTCTTCGTAAATGGGCGCCGAAAGGGACTGCATGGCTTCAGGGTTTTTACGGTAATAGTCGAAAACGACCTGTTCCTCACCCGGGTGGCGGCGGGATTCTTCCATCATCGCCTTGTTCAGGTCGTCTTGCCCGACCTGGATATTGTTCAACCGGCCGATTTCGGCCAAAAACAGGCCCAGGCGGACGCGCCGTTCCGAAATGGACCTGAATTCGGCCTTGTTTTCCTCGTCGCTACGTTCTAGGTCTTCCGGGTCCAGGCCCTGGCCACCTGCCTTTTTCTGCTCTTCGAAGTGCCCCCAGATAGCGTCGAATTCCTGCTCCACCAGCCCCGCCGGAATATCAAAGTCAATCATGTCGGCAAGCTGGTCAAGCAGGCTTCGCTTGAGCCGCATGCGTGATATTTTCTTGTATTCCTGACTGTGGTTCTCGTGAATCTGTTCTTTTAGAGTCTCAAGGTTTACCATTCCGAGCTTTGCCGCCAGTTCGTCATCTATGGCGGCGGGCGCTTGTTCAAGGATTTCCTTGACGGTGACGTCGAACACCGCGTCCTTCCCGGCCAGGTTCTCGGCGCCATAGTCCTTGGGAAAAGCGACCTTGACTTCCACTTGGTCGCCGGCATCCACCCCGATCAGTTGGTCCTCGAAGCCCGGAATGAAACTGCCCGACCCCAGATCCAGGGTGTAGCTTTCGGCCTTGCCGCCGGGGAATTCCTCGCCATCCACACGACCGACAAAATCAATAACCAGCGCGTCACCGTTCTTGGATTTTCGCTTCTTGCTCAGCGGCGCAGTGGTTTTCTGCGCCGAGGCCAGACGTTCCAGCGCTTTGTCCATTTCGGCATCGCTCATATCCACAACCATGCGCTCCAGCTTGAGCGACGAGAAATCCATGGGCTCGATTTCGGGCATGACCTCCACCGCCATGGTATATTCCAGGTCGGAACCGTCTTCGAACTTGCTGATTTCGATCTGCGGTTGCAGGGCTGGACGAAGTCCCCGTTCGGACATGGTTTGCTGGGACGTTTCATTGACCGCCTTTTCCAGCACCTCGCCCAGCACCGTAGGTCCATATTTCTTCCGCAGCAGGTTCACCGGCACTTTACCTGGCCGAAAACCAGGCATGTTCACGGTGCCGGCCAGTTGTTTCAGCCGGTTGGACATCTGTTCTTCTATGTCGGCCGCGGGGACCAGGATCTTGAATTCCCGCTTCAGGCCATCGGTGTTGGTTTCTGTTACCTGCATGAACAACTCATCTTGTTTTGGAAAAACCCTTGAGTAAAGATTAGGC
Source organism: Alphaproteobacteria bacterium (assembly GCA_024278615.1). Lineage (GTDB taxonomy): Bacteria > Pseudomonadota > Alphaproteobacteria > Rhodospirillales > 2-02-FULL-58-16 > JAJRSS01. The sequence continues at coordinate 12,914 of JAJRSS010000282.1, read as the reverse complement.
GGTGTGGGGGCCTCAATCCAAAATTAGCTTCTGGCCCAAGATCCCGTTTGGTGCGGGCGGAGGGACTCGAACCCCCAAAGCGTTGCCGCCACCAGGACCTAAACCTGGCGTGTCTACCAGTTCCACCACGCCCGCAGCCCGGTCCACGAACCCCGGAGGGGCGCGATCCTATACCATTCGGGACACCTGTCAATCGCCTGAATAGCGCCATTTTTTGAGGTTTTAGCCCTTCAGGCGGTTCCGCATGCCCGATGACGCCACCACGATCCGGTTGGAGACATAGGCTTCGTGGTTGGCTTCGATGTCATCCAGCGCATAGACGTAGTTCACCATCATGCCTCCCGACTGTTCCAAACCCTTTGGCGACGTGTCGGCCATCCAGTTCAACCGTTCCATCCTTGCTCCATTTCGAAGGTGGAAATGGGCTACCCGGTCCAGGGCGAAACCGGCGGTGAAACTGGCCTTGGCGCCCTGCCGACCGGGGCGTTTCTCTTCCATAAGATAGCGAGAACATAAGCGCATCAATGGCCGACGCAAGGCTTTGGTCTTGGTTTTGTCCAAGTGCCATTCCGGGGCTTCCAGCAAGGATATCAATATGCTTTCGGCCCCATCGGGACCATCATGGGCCGCTTGCAACGCCTTTTGCTCGCCTGACCGCAAGAGGTCCGGTTCACCTTCGGCCAGTTGGCCCTTGAGCCATTTCATGAACCCGGGCACCGGCGAAAGGGTGGCGAATGTAGTCAACCCCTTGAAATCGGCGGCCAGGCTGTCCACCACCCGCTTGATGAGAAAATTGCCGAAACTGATCCCGGCAAGGCCCTTTTGGGCATTGTAGATGGAATAGAAGATGGCCGTATCCGCCTTGCCCGGATCCAGAACCGGGGCGTTTTCGTCCAATAACGCCTGGACATTGTCGGCCAAGCCGTTGACCAGGGCGACTTCCACAAATACCAGGGGTTCATCGGGCATTCTGGGATGAAAGAAGGCGAAGCAGCGGCGGTCTGAATCCAGGCGGTTCTTGAGGTCATCCCAGCCTTCGATGGCATGGACCGCCTCATAGGCGATGAGCTTTTCCAGCAACGCCGCCGAAGCGGTGTCCCAGGTGATCCGCCTCAGTTCCAGGAAGTCGACATCGAACCAGGTCGTCAGCAGTCCCTTGATGCTGTCATTCAGAGCCTGCAGGGCGGGATCGTCCTTGGCCAAGGTCGAAAGCAGGGTTAAAAGACAGGCTCTCAAATCGACGAGAAACTTGATCCCTTCCGGCAGCGCGTTGAATTGGGTCAAAAGGCGCAGGTTTGGCGCTACCAGGGCCCGGCGCAGGTTTCGTTCGGCGCGGCGCCGGTCATCAATGCCCTTGGCCCCGCGCAGCGCATCAACGGCCTTGTCCACCGCTTCTCCATCCACGTCAAAGGTAACCGCCAGAATACGGATGAATCGTTCCCGGCCGATGTCATTGAGGGCCAGATAGGTATGCCCCAGGGCCGCCGCCCGGGCCCGCGCCGATACTTCGCCGCCACGGGTTTCAAGGCAGGCCCGCATCTGCTCCGTGACCCGTTCGGCATCCCCGCCTCCAAGGTCAGGTGTAACCGTACCCGCCGAGACCTCCACCGAGCCGCCGGCAATGGTCTGCCAGGCGCGGCGCAGGTTCCCCAATGTGCGGTCAAGGAAAGTCGTGCTGCTTTGTTCGCCCATGATGGCCCAAACATTAGCCGGCGGAGTGCCTTAATCAAGCATTGTTCCGGCTGTCCCTCAGGTTTTTGAGGACACCGGGCAGGGTTTCGGCCAGGTCCTCGGCGATCAGCCCAAGCCCGAAATCCGCCGCCGCCCGCCCGTGCAGCCAAGCCGCGGCCAGGGCGGCGTCGAAGGAATCCATGCCCTGGGCCAACAGCCCTACGGCGAAACCGGCCAGCACGTCGCCAGTGCCGGCGCTGGCCAGTTCCGGCGGCCCGTTGGTGTTGATGGCCGCCCGCCCGTCCGGATGGGAGATTACCGTGTCGGCCCCTTTCAGCAACACCACGGCGCCGCTTTCCCGGGCCGCCGCCCGGGTCCGGGCAAGCTTGTCATTGGCCTGGTTCCCTTCTTCCGGCGGGTCCCGGAAAAGGCGCCTGAACTCACCTTCGTGGGGCGTCAACAGGCAAGGACCTTTTATCGAGCAAAAAAGTTCACCCGGTCGATCACGGAAAACGGTCAGGGCATCCGCATCGAGGACGCATGCCTTGCGCGAGGCGAGGGCCGCCAGCACCCGCCGGCGGGTGATATCCGAAACCCCGGCGCCCGGCCCCAAAAGAACAGCATTTTTTCGCTGATCGGACAGAAGTTCCTGGAAGGCATCATCATCGGCAATGGCCTTGATCAGGTTACCCGGTTCTTCCACCGAATAGACCGCCACAGCGCCCGTTGGCGAGGCGATCGTCACCAGCCCCGCTCCTATTCTTCTTGCCGCCACCGCCGCCAGCCTGGCCGCGCCTGTCATTTCAGACCCGCCCAATACCACCGCATGGCCACGGCTATACTTGTTGCCACCAGCCTGAGGCCAGGGAAACCGGCCCAGCCAAAGATGCGGACCATTGAGGTGCGTCTTGGGGGCGATATCCGCCAACACCTCCTCGGGAATGCCAATGCCGGCGACCACAAGTTCACCGGCCAGTTGGCGGCCGGGCAACAGGTAATGTCCCGGCTTAGCCCGGAAGAAGGTTACCGTCAACCGGGACCGGGGCGCTACGCCTTCTTCCAGTATCCGTCCCAACACCTGACCCGAATCGCCATGTACGCCGCTGGGAATATCAACAGCAACGCAATCCATGTTTCTTTCATTGATCGCCGCCACCACTTCCCGTGCCGGACCATCCAGGGGCCGGGTGAGGCCGGCGCCGAACAGGGCGTCCACCACAAGTTGGCATCCATCCAGAACACTTGCTTCCAGGGACTCCACCTCGCCAGTCCAGTGGTCCGCATGGATTGCCGCATCGCCCTTGAGGTTGCCCCGTTCCCCCAGCAGGGCCAGACGCACCGGCCAGCCCAATCCCGAAAGCAGACGGGCGGCCACGAACCCGTCGCCGCCGTTGTTGCCGGGGCCGCAAAGTACGGCCACCGGCCGCGGCTGCCAGCGTTTTACGATTTCATCGGTTATGGCCCGGCCCGCCGCCTCCATGAGTTCCAAGCCGGTAACGCCCCGGTCCACGGCGGCGGCGTCGGCCCGGTACATTTCATCAACACTGAGCAGGCAAAAGTCTTTCATGGGCGGCCCTGAAATGTTCGCCCCTCCCCTTTAGTCGTCATCCTCATAATCTACGGGCAGCTTGTGGGCAATTCCCTTGTGGCACTCGATACAGGTTTCCCCCCTTTCGAAGGCCCTTTGCATCTTTTCCCGGCCGCGGCGGGTTTGATTGTGGAAATCCATGGCCTCGTAGGAATGGCAGTTGCGGCATTCGCGGGAATCGCTTGCCTCCATGGAGGCCCAAACCCTTTCCGCCAATTCCAGGCGCTTGGCTTCGAATTTTTCACGCGTGTCAATGGTACCGAGAAATTTATGTACCAGTTCGTTGGAAGCCTTGACTTTGCGAATCAGCTTTTGCGTCCATTCCTTCGGCACATGGCAGTCTGAACAGACCGCCTTAACACCGGAGGAATTTCGGTAGTGAACGGTTTTTTTGTATTCCTGGTAGACGAAATTCTCCATCTCGTGGCACGAAATACAGAACTCCAGGGAGTTGGTGTATTCCATATAGGTGTTGAATCCGCCCCAGGAGGCTACGCCGACGATGCCGCCGGCAATCACAATAACACCCAAACTGAATTTCGAGTTTGGGCGCCAGAACCATTTCCATAGCCGCTTAATCAATTTTTTCTCCCCTCCCGGCCGCCAACATTACAAAGGAGCCCAAGCGCAGACGGCCCTTCGATAGCGGAGTCCAGTATGACAGATACAGGGACACGGTAAAGTGACCAGTACTATCCCAATCGGTTTATGAGAGAGGCCGGAGAAGGGCCAGACATGACTGCCTCCTTTCAGACGACGCGCACCAGACAGTCAGCAGAATCGGCTCCCGTCCCAGGGGGCGGGAGCCGACTCCAAGCGGACCTCTTTTACGTTACTTCAGCTTTTTCTTAGGCAGGGTGGCGATATACGCCATGATGTCAAGTACCGGCTGCATTCCGAAGACGCGAAGCGACAGCATCTCTTCGTCGGGTTGGCCGTTGACGATCTTATGCATGACCTCCCACGGATTGCCCATCTGCGAGCCGAGCGATTTACCCATATCCTTCGGCTTGGCGCCGTCCTTGCCATGGCAGGTGGCGCAGACGGTGTTGTAGTATGCGGCGCCCTTCGCCGCGTCACCGCCAATGGGCATTTTGGTCTTGCGGTCGATGTATTTATCCATATCGAACTGGCCCTTGCTGACGAACATGGCCAAATCCTGGAAGTCGTCATCGCTCAACTTGTCGGTCAAGTCGTGAGTTTTATCCTTGAGGACGGCGACGATTTTTTTCAGGTCGGCGCCGGCCATCGCGTTGATACCCTTGATGCCGGTATTGTGTTTGCCGGATTTATAAGCGCCGTCCTTGCCCAAATAGTCCCAGCCGTGGCATTACTTGCAGCGCCAATTGGAGCCGGGTTTCTTGGCGTATTTCTTGTCGGAGGGATAAGCGGCCTGGGGCTTTTTCGGTGCCTTGGCCTTGATCACCTTGTACCACTTGTCATAGAGCTTTGCGCCCCGGACTATGGAGGATTGAATTTCTTCCGCCGCCGCGGTCGATGCCACCGGTCCAGTGAAAGCAACCGCTGCAATGAAAGCCGCGATGATACCGAGTGAAATGGATTTCGTGGATACGTGTTTCATTTTCCCTCTCCTAGCTTACCTTCAGGTCTAATTTATGGGACCGGCATGATCGTAAATCCACGGCTACTCGAGTGATCCCACTTGGTCATCGACGAACGTTAATCCAATGCCGTGAATCGTTACTTCCATTTAGTCAACCTTCATTCGCATCGGATAACTGGGCACAATGGGTCATCGGGTACGGGGTTGCAATATTGAGCCGTGATTTCAATTTCCACACTTCCATTTCCCGACCTGCAATTTTCCCAACCTCAGCTTCCCAAATTTAAGTTTCCCAAACCTTAAGTTTCCCAAATCTTAAGTTTCCATGTTTCGGGTTCCGGCGTTTTCTTCTCCGGCTTTCGAGCCCCCGGCCTTTGAAGCTCGGGTCTTTGAAGCATTGACGAAGGGCCATTTATAGCTTAGAACAAAATAAGAACATAAAAACAGAAAAGGCTTCCGCCGTGCCCCTGTCCAATGGTTTCCATTCTCCCGACCCGGCTCTTCTGGAGGGCCTGCGGACGCAGATCAGAAAACTTGAAAAACACTATATAGGCCGCTGTTTCAAAACATTTTTAATGGGCGATCCACAGATCGACGCCGCCCTGCCCCGGGGTGGCCTGCCCCGCGCCGCCCTGCATCAGGTGATGGATGGCGATGGCGGCGGGAGCGGCGCTGCTCTTGGTTTTTGCACCGCCCTGCTGGCCCGGCTCAGCGCCGGCCGGGGGACCGTCCTGTGGTGCCGGCGGCGCAGGGGCCTCTATGGGCCAGGCTTGTCCGCCATGGGACTGGACCCCACCCGCCTGATCATTGTCCGCGGCCGGAACCGCACGGACATCCTGTGGGCCATGGAGGAGGGCTTGAGAAGCGGCGCCCTGGCGGCGGTGCTGGGCGAAGCGGATGGGATTTCCCCCATCGCCCTTAGGCGGCTGCAACTGGCCGCCGAAACCGGCGGCGCCACCGCCCTGCTGCTGACCTCTGCTCAGGCGAAGGGCCAGGCGCCGGCATCGGGGCCGGTAACCAGCCGCTGGCGGGTATGGACGGCCCCCAGTTCCTCTTCCTTCCCTTCTTTGCGGAATGGGGACTCCTGCCGCTGGCGGGTGGAACTCATGCGCTGCCGAAACGGGTCGCCCGGCGCCTGGCAGGTGGAATGGCGGCCCAAAATCAAAAATGAAACAACACATGGAACAACACATGGAACGGCGGGTGGTTTCGCTGTGGCTGCCGACCTTCTCCACCGACCTTCTGGAGAAGCGATGGCAAAAGGCGGCGGCCTCCGGCGGACGGGCTGATCCCCCTGCGCATGACGGAACGGCGCCCCTGGTCACCTTCGCCGCCGCCCATGGCGGCCTCGGGATTACCGCCGCCAACGGGCCGGCGCGGCGGGCCGGCCTGAATGCAGGCAGCGCCCTCGCCGATGCCAAGGCCCGGGTACCCGGCCTGCTGACCGTCGCCGCCGACCCGGAAGGAGACGCCCGCGCTTTGGCCGGGCTGGCCGACTGGTGCCGCCAGTACACCCCGTGGACGGCGATGGACGGATTCCCATCCAGCCGGGGGTGCAGCCTGTGGCTGGACATCAGCGGCTGCGCCCACCTGCTGGGCGGCGAGCGGGCCCTGCTGGAAGAGCTGACCACCCGCCTGGACGGCCTGGGCTTCCGGACCTTGGTCGCCGCCGCCGACACCCCGGGAGCGGCCTGGGCGGTAGCCCGCTTTGGAACAAAGAGGGCGTGTTTTGGAACCAGCGCCCCCTTCATCATGGTCCCGCCGGGGAAAAGCCGGCAGGCCCTGGCGCCCCTGCCGGTGGCCGGGCTGCGCCTGGACGGGGCGGTAACGGAAGGCCTGAGCCGGGTTGGACTGCGCCGCATCGGCGACCTTTTGGACCTGCCCCGGGGGCCGCTCGCCGCCCGCTTCGGTGAAGCCGTCACCGGTCGTCTGGACCAGGCCCTGGGGGCCAAGGGGGAATCCCTGTCCCCCCGCCGGCCGGTGCCACCCCTGTATGCGCGGCTGGCCTTCGCCGAGCCCGTGGGCCGGCGCTAGGACATGGCCCTGGCGGCGCGCCACCTGCTGGAGGATTTGTGCCGGCGCATGGAACTGGCCCATCAGGGGGCCCGGCGCATGGAACTGACCCTCTACCGGGTGGATGGCACCCACGCCGCCATCGCCATCGGCGCCAGCCGCCCGGAACGTCACCCTGGCCATCTGGAAAAGCTGCTGGCGGAAAAACTGGACGGGCTGGACGCCGGTTTCGGCGTCGAGGTCATGGTGCTGGCCGCCACCGCCGTCGACCCCCTGCCTCCGTCCCAGGTTTCCCTGAACGGTGGCGGGAGCCGGAAAGAAACCGAAGACCTGGCCCGGCTGGTGGACCGGCTGGGCAACCGGCTGGGCAACCGGCGGGTCATGGGCCTGGCGCCTTACGCCAGCCATATCCCGGAACGGGCCTGCCGCGAGGTCCCCGCGCTCAGCGCCAACCCGCCGGATGCGTTCGAAGTGGACCGGCCGCGGCCGCGGGACCGCCCGGTACACCTGCTGCCCTGGCCCGAGCCCATAGAAGCCATGGCCCCGGTGCCCGACCACGCGCCGGTGATGTTCCGCTGGCGGCGCCACCGGCACCGGGTGGTCCATGCGGAGGGCCCGGAACGCGTCGGCCCCGAATGGTGGCTGGCCGAATCTTATCCGGAGAGGCCGGCCGATATTTTTTCCGGCCAGCCGCCGGTGCGCGACTACTACCGGGTGGAGGACAGCGAGGGCCGGCGGTTCTGGCTCTACCGGGAAGGGTTCTACCGCCCCGGCGTCCCCACCCGCTGGTTCCTGCATGGGATGTTTTCGTGAGGAAGCACCCCAAATACTATAATGCCAAGAGCAAACCAAGCAGCACGGCCAATCCTTGGATGAATTCGTCCGGGCTGTCCTTTTCAGGGCAGTGGCCTTTTCTTCCGAAGAGAAAAACATATCAGCCGACAAGCTTCGTGAACTTGCCAATCGCTTGTCGCGAATAACTGTAGAGGTGTCTTGAGCCAGCACTATCTTGGAAACCTGTTCCTCGCTCGCCAAGTCAGCACGAGATCAATACCATGACTTCCGCTTACGCCGAGCTTCAGGTTTCCAGCAACTACAGTTTCCTGCGCGGCGCCTCCCATCCGGAGGAACTGGTACGCCGGGCGGCCGAATTGGGCTACGCCGCCATCGCCATTACCGATCGCAACACCCTCTCGGGCGTGGTCCGCGCCCACGGGGCGGCCAAGGAAACGGGAATCAAGCTGGTCGTCGGGACGCGGCTGGATTTGAGCGGCCCTGACGATGGCCTAAGCCTCTTGTGTTACCCTCGAGACCGGGCCGCCTATGGCCGGCTGGCGCGCCTGCTGACCACCGGCCAGCGGCGGGCGGAAAAGGGCGAATGTCATCTTACCCTTGAGGACGTGACCGGCCACGGCGAGGGGCAGGTCATTGTTGTTCTGCCGCCGGCGCACCCGGACCCGTCTTTCGCCGAAACCCTTTCCCGGCTGAGCCGCCATTTTAGTAACGGTCTTTACCTGGCCGCCCATGTTCTTTACCGGGGCGACGATGCCCGGCGCCTTTCAAACCTGGCCGGCCTTGCCGCCCAGAGTCAGGTTCCCCTGGTGGCGGTCAACGACGTGCATGCCCACATAGCCGAGCGGCGGCCCCTGCAAGATATCCTCACCTGCATTCGGGAACACCACACCATCCACAATGCGGGCTACCGCCTGTTCGCCAACGCCGAGCGCCACCTGAAGGCGCCGGAGGAAATGGCGCGGCTGTTCCGGAATACCCCCGGCGCCATTGCCCGCACCGTGGACATCGCCCGGTCCTGCACCTTCAGCCTGGACGAGCTTAGCTACGATTACCCCATCGATCCAATCCCCGATGACTGCACGCCGCAAGAAGAACTGACCCGCCTGACCTGGATGGGTGCCGGTGAACATTATCCCCCGCATCAATATCCCGATGGCGTGCCCGAAAAGGTGCGCCGCCAGTTGGAACATGAACTGGACTTGATCGCCGGGCTGGACTTCGCCCCTTACTTCCTCACCGTCCACGATATCGTCCGCTTCGCCCGGCAGCGCGGCATCCTTTGCCAGGGCCGGGGCTCGGCGGCAAATTCGGCGGTCTGCTATTGCCTGGGGATAACGGCGGTGGACCCGGACCGCATCGACCTTTTGTTCGAGCGCTTCATCAGCGCCGAACGGAACGAGCCCCCCGATATCGACGTGGACTTTGAACACCAGCGCAGGGAAGAGGTTATCCAATACATTTATGAAAAGTACGGCCGCGAACGGGCCGGCATGACCGCCACGGTCACCACCTACCGCACCAAAAGCGCCATCCGCGAAGTGGGCAAGGCCCTGGGCCTGACCGGCGACGTCATTGTCGCCCTGCAAGGCGCCGCCTGGCGGCGGGGGTGGGACGGCGTGACCGCCGGCCACATCCGCGAAGCCGGGCTGGACCCCGGCGACCGCACCATCATCCAGGTCATCGCACTGGCCCGGGAAGTGACCGGTTTTCCCCGCCATCTGTCCCAGCATACCGGCGGCATGGTGATCACCGGGCGCCCTTTATGCGAAGTGGTGCCCATCGGCAACGCCGCCATGGCCGAGCGCACGGTTATCGAATGGGACAAGAATGACCTGGATGCGCTCGGTATCCTCAAGGTGGACGTACTGGGCCTGGGCATGCTGACCTGCATCCGCAAGGCCTTTGAGTTGATCGGACGCCACCACGGCCGGGCGCTGACCCTGGCCACCCTGCCGGCCGAAGACCCGGCGGTGTACGATATGCTGTGCCGGGGCGATTCCGTCGGCGTCTTCCAGGTCGAAAGCCGCGCCCAGATGAGCATGCTGCCCCGGCTCAAGCCGCGCAATTTCTACGACCTGGTGATCGAGGTGGCCATCGTCCGTCCCGGCCCCATCCAGGGCGACATGGTGCATCCCTACCTGCGCCGCCGCCGGGGCAAGGAAAAAGTGGATTTTCCGTCCGCCGAACTGGAGCGGGTGCTGGGCAAGACCCTGGGCATACCCCTGTTCCAGGAACAGGCCATGCAGATCGCCATCGTCGGCGCCGGCTTCAGCCCGGCCGAGGCCGATGGCCTGCGCCGGGCCATGGCCACCTTCCGTCATCACGGCGAAATCCACCGCTTCCGGGAGAAGTTCATCACCGGCATGAAGGCCAATGGCTATGAAAGCGATTTCGCCGAGCGCTGCTTCAGGCAGATCGAAGGCTTCGCCGATTACGGCTTTCCCGAATCCCACGCCGCCAGCTTCGCGCTTCTGGTCTATGTATCGTCATGGATCAAATGCCATTATCCGGCTGCTTTCGCCTGCGCCCTTTTGAACAGCCAGCCGCTGGGCTTTTATGCCCCGGCGCAGATCGTCGGGGACGCCCGCGACCACGGCGTCGAAGTACGGCCCGTCGATGTGAACCAAAGCCAATGGGACTGCACCCTGGAAGCAACGGAAGATAGTGTTGCCCTGCGCCTGGGCTTTCGCCAGGTGAAGGGGCTGAAGGAAACCGACGCCGAAGCCATGATACAGGCGCGCGGCGAAGGCTATCCGGGCATCCACGACCTGTGGCGGCGGTCTAGCTTGAGCAAGGCGGCGCTGGAAACCCTGGCCCGGGCCGATGCCTTCAGGTCAATGAACCTGGGCCGGCGGCAGGCCCTGTGGGCGGTGCGGGGACTGGTTCATGATTCCCTGCCCCTTTTCGCCGCCGCTGTTCCCGCCTCCAGAGAACCGGCCGTGACTCTGCCGCCCATGAGCCTGGGCGAACAGGTGGCCGACGATTTCCGCGCCTTGCGCCTGTCGCTGAAGGCCCATCCCCTGGCCCTGTTGCGCCGGAACCTGAACGATGACGGTTTCGTGCCGACCGACAGGCTGGCCCACCTGGACAACGGCCAACAGGTTCGGGTGGCGGGATTGGTCATTACCCGCCAGCAACCGGGCAGCGCCAAGGGCGTCATCTTCATCACCCTTGAAGACGAAGCCGGCGTCGCCAACCTGATCGTCTGGCCCAAGGTTTTCGCGGCCTACCGGCGCGAGGTCCTAGGGGCCACCCTGCTGGGAGCCCGGGGAAAGGTGCAGAGGGACGGCAGGGTCATCCATGTGATCGTCCACGCCGTGGATGACCTGAGCCCCATGCTGGCCCGGCTGGAGGAAGCCCCTGAACTTTCCGGCAATGACGGCGGCATCCGGGTCAAATCGCGGGATTTTCATTAATGGTGGGAAAGGCGCCGCAGGAAGGACCGGCCGAGCCGTTCACGAAAAGGTAATTTGCCGCCAGCGCCGGTTGGGCAGTATTACTTTTATCTAATTTAACGTCATCCAACCAATTCAGGAGTCCGACTGTGCATATCCATTTTCGTAACGCTTTCGCCGCCGCGCTGGCCCTGTTGCTTGTCTCCACCGCAGCCCTTGCCGGTTCTGATCTGGTGGTCAAGTCCAGCCCACACAGTGTCGCCCAGACCCTCGATCGCCTTGAAGCGGTGATGAAGAAAAAGGGTATCACCATTTTCACCCGCATCGATCATGCTGCCGGCGCCATGAAGGTGGGGGTCGAAATGGCGCCGACCCAGGTGCTCATCTTCGGCAGCCCCAAGATGGGAACACCCTTGATGCAGAGCGACCGGCGCATCGGCATCGATCTGCCGCTAAAGGTCCTGGCTTGGCGGGATGATGCAGGCAAGGTGTGGGTCGCTTACAACAATCCGTCCTACCTTGCCGCCCGCCATGGAATAAACGACAAACAAAAGGTTTTCGCCAAGATGACCGGCGCCCTGAACAACCTGACCAACGCCGCGATCAAACCTTAACGTAATGTTTAGGGACGGTTTGTTGACACGTTCGTGTTCAAAGATGATTTCAATCTTTCAACGGCGGCGGCTAAATTATTCAACACGCTAAAACCGTGCAGGCAACCACGGGGGATGCCGGACGTCGCGGCTGTGGGCCACAATAGAGGACTATGGCATTGTACGCTCGGTGTATTGGGTACGTCGTTCGATGACGGTAACAGCAGCATTTGGCCGCTGGGAAGTGTTCCATTGCCGCCTTTGCTGGCGCATCGCCACGGCGGTCATGTTGGCCATCGTCGTTATCGAAGCCATCATCCTGGTTCCATCCTATAGGAATTACGAAAGAGACCTGCTTACCCGGCTGGAAGAAACAGGCAAGGCGACGGTGACTGCGGGGCTTGGCCTTTTCAGCCATTCCGGCAACCGCGACCTTCTGAAACTGGGTGCGGCGCTGGCCGACAATTCGTTGCTCAAGGGCGGCGCCATATATGGGACCGATGGCACCGCCATGGGAACTTTCGGTGAGCCTCCCGAACTTACCCTCGGCCAGGCACGGCAACGGCAATTCTCCCCCGTCCGAATAAAAGACGGCAACCGCTACGAAGTGGTGTGGCCCATGAATACGGGCGCCCGGCCCTATACCCTGATCGGGCGCCTGGATTCCTCTTGGATCCAACCGGAACTCAATGCCTTCGTCCTCCGCATCGTCGGGCTGGTTTTCGTTATATCCCTGTTCGTCACCGGTGGGACCATGCTGGTGCTCAACCGCATGCTCTTCTCGCCTTTGCTGGCCCTCAGACAGCGGATGCTGGCGACAACGCAAGACACCAAACATCCAACCCGTTATGCCATTGAAAGTAACCGCGATGATGAATTGGGTGACGTAATTGCCGCTTTCAACAGCCTTTTGAACCGCCTTTCAGGGAACATCAAGCGTATCGGGCAACAGAAGAAGTACCTTCTTGACGCCAAGGAAATGGCTGAAATCAGCAACCATGCCAAATCCGCCTTTCTTACCAGGATGAGTCACGAATTGCGCACCCCCATGAACGCCATTCTCGGATACGGCCAGTTTCTGGAAAGCAACCCAAACGATCCCTTGACCCCTTCACAACAGGAGCACGTCCAGCAGATCCTCCGGGGAGGTAATCATCGTGTCCGTCCGGTAAACCCGCTCTGTCATCGGCGCGGTGATTTGGCCGATAGTGTCCATTATCGATAGCGGACACTACGGAGGCATCATGGGAGATCGAAAGCGTCGGTTTTGGTCGGATGAAGAAAAGCGTTCGATC
>JAJRSS010000281.1 GCA_024278615.1 Alphaproteobacteria bacterium | reverse complement strand
GCAAGCAGGATTTTGGACCGTTCGTGTCCGAAGCCGGCGATGTCTTCGGCGCTGAGGACGAAATTGGTGCGGGCCGCGTTTTTGTTGATATCCCGCAATGCCGGCGTTTCGTCGAGGATGCGGATTACATCCAGGTAGGAGGGCGGACCCTCTCCCGAAAGGCGCGCCACCACCCGGGAGAGAAACTCAAGGTCTTCCGGATTATCCAGGGTCCAGAGCTCATGTTCCAGACCGGGCAGAGGGCAAGTCACGTTCAGGTGACGGAACCGGCTTCGGTTCTTGCGGATAAACGGTGTCACGTGTTCCCGGTCCGATGGATGGGCGGCTTCTTCCGCCGCCGCGTTTAACGCAGCGGCGGTGAAGGCTTCGCAATCCAGACCATCGGGCCAGGACCGGGGTTCAAGGTTGCTGGCGTAGTCGGCGCCGGCCCGGGTTACCAGCATCAGAACTTCACCGCAAACCTTGGGGTCCATCAGTGGGCAATCGGCGGTCAGGCGCAAGATGACATCCGCGGCGGCGGCGGCCGCTGCCTGCTGGTACCTTGCCAGCACATCGGTTTCCGGGCCCCGGTAGCAAGCCACGCCTTTTTCGCCGCACCATTGGGCAATGGCGTCGTCGCTGGTTTGATTGGTGGTCGCTACCATCACCTTTTCCAGGCCCGGGATGGCTTGCGCCGCAGTGGTTGTCCATTCCAGAACCGGCCGTCCATGAAGGTCCATCAGTACCTTGCCGGGCAGCCGGGTGGACCCCATGCGGGCCTGAATGATGGCGACGGACGTCATGCCAGGAGTCCGCTGGCCAAGGGTCCGCCGACCGAAGGCAGGCCGGCCAGGCGGCGGGCTTCGACGACAAGCCGGAGCACATCCAGGGCATCCCGCCCGTTGCAGGCGGGCGCTGAATCATTGATGATGCAGCCAAGAAAGTTCGCCATTTCATCCACGTACATGATGTTGGTATCTGGCGCGCACGTCCGGTCTTCGATGACGCCACCATTGGTGTCCATGGCCACCAGCCGGCCCGCTTCCAGATCCAGGCGCAGCACGCCGCCAGATCCGCCGATTTCCACCAGCCGCTGGCGCGGCCGGGTAACGTAATCCACGTGCAGGGTGGATCGGGCGCCGTTTTCGTGGGCCAGCATCACATCGGCGCAGTCCTCGCTGTCCATTTCCAGTTGGCCCGTCCGCCGGGCCTGGGCGGCGCAGGTTACCGCCGGCCCCAGCAAGTGCACCGCCAGATCGAATTCGTGGATGAAATCGAACAGGGCGCCACCGGTTTCGGCATCGGCGGCGTAACCCCGCCGGTAATCCTGATCCGGGCGCCAATCGGGAAGATAGGAGGCCGCCAGAAGCCGCCCCCAAAGGAGGTCCCCCAACGCATCCTGATCCAGCAAAGCCTTGGCGCCGGCCACGGCGGGGTGAAAGCGCATGTTCAGCCCGGCGAACACGATCAGGCCTTTTTGTTCCGCTGCGCACAAAATCTCTTCCACCCCCTCGGTGACGTGGGCCAGGGGTTTCTCGATAAACACGTGCTTGCCGGCTGCTACCGCCGCCGCTAAATCATTCAAATGGCCGCCCGAGGGCGTGGCGATGACCACCCCTTGCATGTCTTCCATGGCGTCGTCGGCATTGTCGAAAGCGGTGCCGCCTTTTTCACTTAGAACGGCGCGGCGCGCCGGCGAAGGATCGAAGCCGCGAACGTCAACACCGGCGGCGATCAGGTTGCCGGCGTGGCGCATCCCGATGGAGCCCAGGCCAAGGACGCCGATGCTGGGAGTTGCTTTGGAAGTCATCCCAGCGCTCCTTTCAGGGCCTCCACCACCCGCTCCACGTCCTCATCGGCCATGGCGGAAAACAGCGGCAAAGAAAGGGTACGGCCGTAATAGCGGTCAGCGCCGGCAAGAAGAATGTCGCCGTACCGCCGCCGGTAATAGGGCTGCCGGTGAACGGGAATGTAGTGAACTTGAGAGCCAATGCCTTTTTGCCCAAGGCGATCCATGACCTTGGCCCGGGTGACGCCGGCGGAGGCGAAATCGATCAACACAACATTCAGGTGCCAGGCGGCCTGGCAATAGGGAACGCGGGCCAATGGGCGGACCAGCGGCGCCAGGGGCGCCAGCAGTTCTTCGTACCGTTCCATCAATACCCGGCGCCGTTCGATGAAATCCTCCAGCTTGCCCAATTGGCTGAGCCCCAGCGCGCAGTTGATATCGCTGGCCCGATAGTTGTACCCGATGCGAGGCATTTCGTAGTACCACGGGTTGGCCTCGCCGCCCGGATCAAAGGCCAATTCCGTGTTTTCAAATTTATCGGCGTCACGGACCATGCCGTGGCGGCTGTGCAGCTTGAGCGCTTCATAGAGTTCCGCATCATTGGTGGTGACCGCGCCGCCCTCGCCCATGGCAATGGTCTTCACCGGATGAAATGAAAAGACCGACATCCGGCTGTGGCGGCAGTCCCCCACCGTGGCCGTTTGGTTGCTTTCCCGATAAGTAGCGCCGACGGCGTGACAGGCGTCGTCGACGACATCCAGGCCCCGGCCGGCGGCCATGGCGGCGATTTCCCCCATGGGCGCGCATTGGCCGGCCAGATGAACGGGAATCACGGCCCTGGCCTTCTTGCCGTCGTTCCGTTGGCGGGCCAGATTCAGCGCCTGGTCCAGGGTCTCGGTGGTCATCAGGCCCGTATCCGGGTCCACGTCGGCGAAAATCACTTCGGCGCCCACGTAACGGGCGGCATTGGCGGTGGCCAGGAAGGTAATGGTTGGAACCACGACCGCGTCGCCTTCACCCAAACCCAGGGCAAGGGCGGCAATGTGAAGCGCCGCCGTGCCGCTGGAACACGAGACGGCGTACCGGGCGCCGGTCTTGGCGGCGAAAGCCCGTTCGAAGTCGTCCCGGATAGGCCCGGTGGTCAGAAAGTCGCCGGCGAGGACTCTGGAAACGGCGGCGATGTCCTGGTCGTCGATCTGGTGCCGGCCATAGGGAAGAAAAGGTTTTCCCGCCGTCATCAGTTGCCGCTTTCCGCGATCATTTCCTTGAGGCGCTTGCCGCTTAACCACTCGGTATTGTTGTCGCTGGAATATCGGAAACCCTCTTTCACCGGTTCGCCGCCCGACATCAGGTAGGGTTCCCGAGACCACCAGGCAAAGGCGGGCTCGATGACGAACCGGTCCTTGAGTTCGATAGTGTTGCGCGAATCGTCTTCGGGAACCATGACTTCGTGAAGCTTTTCACCCGGACGGATGCCGATCACTTCGTGGGCCAGCTTGGGCGCCATGGCCTTGGCAAGGTCCACCACCTTCATGCTGGGAATCTTGGGCACGAACACTTCGCCGCCTTGCATCACAACGAAGCAGGACATGACGAATTTGACCCCTTGCTCCAAGGTGATCCAGAAACGGGTCATGCGCTTGTCGGTGATGGGCAGATTCTTGGTGCCGTTATCGATCAGTTTGCGGAAAAAGGGAACTACGCTGCCCCGGGACCCGACCACGTTGCCATAGCGGACGGCGCAAAATCGGGTGCCGACGCTGCCGCTCAAATTGTTGGCGGAAACGAAGATCTTGTCCGAGGCGAGCTTGCTGGCGCCGTACAGATTGATGGGATTGGCCGCCTTGTCGGTACTCAGCGCCACCAGCTTGACGACACCGTTGCTGATGGCGGCGCGGACCACGTTTTCCGCCCCCATGACGTTGGTGCGAATACATTCAAAGGGATTGTATTCGGCCGTCGGCACCTGTTTCAGGGCGGCGGCATGGATAACGTAGTCGATCTCCCGCATGGCCATTTCCAGCCGTTGAGCATCACGAACGTCGCCGATGAAATACCGCATGCAGGGAGCATCGAAAGACTGCGCCATCTCAAATTGCTTGAATTCGTCACGCGAATAGATGACCACTCGGCGCGGCGTGTAATCCCTGAGCAGCATTGCGGTGAAGGCGCGGCCGAAGGATCCCGTACCACCGGTAATCAGGATGCTTTTGTCGTTAAACATGAACTTCCGTTCCTGGAGCGGATTTACTATTGAATACTGGCGCTTAAGGCCAAAAGTGAGGTTAACGACCTGCACGGTAGTGTTGTCATCTTAACAAAACGTATACCATCAGCGCCGAATACCTACTTTCATTGACCTTATCGAACCGGCCTCACCCGGTTCCGGACTATTTTTACCTGCCCCGATTTTGCCCACCCTTACCCTTAATACCAGTTTGCATTGATCAGAACCCATGAGCCCATTCTCTGAGGCCGATTGACATTATTCTCCACGGCTGATCGATTAGCTTGTTCCAGGCTTCGGCTGAGATGGCGACGATCTCGTCGTATGATTTGAAGACGCG
>JAJRSS010000280.1 GCA_024278615.1 Alphaproteobacteria bacterium | reverse complement strand
TTACCCTTTCCCTGGAAGGCCAGGCCAAGGAAGGGGCGACGACTGGCAAGTCCATGCAGCGGGGCTTCCTGCTGGGGCTGATCGGGGTCTTCCTGCTGCTTTGCTTCCAGTTCCGCAGCTACATCGAGCCGATCGTGGTCATGGCCATCATTCCCCTTGGACTTGTCGGTGTGGTCGCCGGCCACTTCATCATGGGATTGGAAATTTCCATGCCCAGCATCCTGGGCTTCGCCTCCCTGGCCGGCATCGTGGTCAACGATTCCATCCTCTTGGTTCATTTCGTCAAGATCAAGCGCAAGCAGGGCATGAGCACCCAGGACGCCGCCTGTCAGGCCAGCCGGGAGCGGTTCCGCGCCGTGCTGCTGACCTCGCTGACCACCATCGCCGGACTGCTGCCCCTGCTGTTGGAAACCAGTCTTCAGGCCCAGGTGCTGGTTCCCTTGGTGACCAGCCTGTGTTTCGGCCTTTTGGCGACCACCTTGATGGTTCTATTGCTGATCCCGGTGCTGTACACCATCCTGGACGATTGGGGCCTTTCCGTGGATGCGGAACCGGATGTGGCAAAAGCCCCTGCGTAGCGGTAAGACCAAGGCGCGGTCAGTTCAATCCGCGCTTGCCGATTTCCAGGAACTTCTCCCGCCGCTTGGCTTTCAATACGTCACCGTCCATGCCCGACAGGTCGCTGAGAGCCGCCTCGATGGCGTCGCCGACCACGGCGAAGGTAGCTTTGCGGTTACGGTGGGCACCACCCAGAGGTTCGGGAATCAAGTGGTCGATGATCCCCAGCTTTTCCAGGTCCTGGGCGGTGAGCTTGAGGGCTTCCGCCGCCTCCTTTGCCTTTTCCCCGTCCCGCCACAGGATGGAGGCGCAGCCTTCCGGCGAAATCACTTAATAGATGGCGTGTTCCAACATCAAGACCATGTTGGCGGCGGCCAAGGCTATGGCGCCGCCCGACCCGCCCTCACCGACGATGGTGCAGACGAAAGGCGCGCGGACGTTGAGACAGGCATCGATACTGCGGGCGATGGCTTCCGACTGGCCGCGGGCCTCGGCGTCGATACCCGGATAGGCGCCCGGCGTATCGACCAGGGTAATCAGGGGCAGGCTGAAACGGTCGGCCAGTCCCATCAGCCGGATGGCCTTGCGGTATCCTTCCGGGCGGGCCATGCCGAAATTGTGCTCGACCCGGTCTTCCGTGTCGGCGCCCTTTTCATTGCCGATCACCACCACCGAACGGCCCCGGAACCGGCCCAGGCCACCGACCACCGATTGGTCCTCGGCGAACAACCGGTCGCCGGCCAGGGGCGTGAAATCGTCGATCAGGGCGCCGATGTAGTCCAGGGCATGGGGCCGGTCCGTATGGCGGGCGACCATGGCCTTCTGCCACGGCGTCAGTTTTGCGTAGATCTGCCGCAGCTGCTTTTCCACCCTGCCCTGCAGCTTGCTGACCTCATCAACGACGCTGACTTCGCCGTCGTCCACGAGATGGCGAAGCTCTTCAATCTTGCCTTCCAGCTCGGCGATGGGTTGTTCGAATTCCAGGTAATTGTGCATGGCGCTCCCTAGCACGACCGGCGGCTCAAGACACTAGAAATGTGCCCTCAATAAAATCAAAAGACATGCCGTTGGTCCTCACCCTCGGACGGGCTCAGGATGAGGCCCTCATGCTGAGCTTATCGAAGTATAAGGGCCAAAATGGGGAATTGGGAATCTTTGGATTCCCTGTTGGTTCCCATTCTTCTGTATTGCAGTGGTGATTCAGTCTCACTTGGCGGCGATTTCTTCGGCTTTCCTGACCACCACTTCGGCCTGCTTGATGGAGGCGATGTCGATCAGGCGGCCGTCCAGGGTCACCGCGCCCTTGCCTTCCTTCTGCGCCTGTTCCATGGCCTCGATGATGCGCTTGGCCTTGGTGACTTCTTCCCCGGACGGGGTAAACAGCGTATTGGCCAGTTCCACCTGGCTGGGATGGATGGCCCACTTGCCTTCGCAGCCCAGGACCGCCGAGCGCTTGGCCTGGGCGGTATAGCCATCAGCGTCGCCAATATCGCCGAAGGGGCCGTCGATCGGCCGCAGCCCGTTGGCCCGGGCGGCGACCACCATGCGGGCGACGGCGTAATGCCACATGTCGCCCCAATGCACATTCCGGTTGCCGTCGCCGTCGGGGTCGGTCAGCACGTGATAGTCGGCGTTGGGACCGCCGATGTTGGTCGTCCGGGCCTTGGTGGAGGCCGCATAGTCGGCGACCCCGAAATGCAGGGATTCGTTCCTCGGGCTGGCGGCGGCGATCTCGTGAACATTTTCCATGCCCAGGGCCGTTTCAATGATCATTTCGAAACCGATGCGCTTGGCATATCCCTTGGCGTCCTCGATCTGGGTGACCAGCATATCCAGGGCGTAGATGTCGGCGGCGATGCCGGCCTTGGGAATCATGATCAGGTCCAGCTTGTCGCCGGCCTGTTCGACGATGTCCACCACGTCCCGGTACATGTAGTGGGTGTCCAGGCCGTTGATGCGGATGGAAACCGTCTTGCCGCTCCAGTCCAGGTCGTTGAGCGCTTCAATGATGTTCTTGCGCGCCATTTCCTTGTCGCTGGGGGCAACGGCGTCCTCCAGGTCGAGGAACACCACATCGGCGGCGCCCTGGGCGGCTTTTTCCAGGAAACGGGTATTGGAGCCGGGTACGGCCTGCTCACTGCGATTCAGGCGTGGCGTACATTGGTCAACGATGGTGAAGCTCATGATGGTCTCCCGAAGGGGCGATTGAATACAATTTGCCGCCGTTATATCCTAATCGACAGATCCAGCGACAAAATATTTCAGGTGGGGAATTTGGCGTCGGCCAGAGGATGAGCACTGCCGACCAGGGCCTTCAGGCGCTGATCCAGGACATGGGTATAGATCTGGGTGGTGGCGATATCGGCATGGCCCAGCATCTGCTGCAGGGCGCGGAGATCGGCGCCGTGGGCCAGCAGGTGACTGGCGAAGGAATGGCGCAGGACATGGGGCGATACCTTGGCCGGGTCCAGCCCGGCCTCGAGAGCCAGTTCCTTTAGCAACTGGGCGAAGCGGGCACGGGTAAGGTGGCCGCTCCGCCCCCGGGAGGGAAACAGCCACGGCGAATCCTGCTGGCCCCAGCCTAATCGGCCCTGTTCCTGTACAAGATGGCCCAACTGGCGGCGGCGCACCGCCATGTACTCCTGAATGGCGGCGGTAGCGGGCTCGCTCAAGGGGATCATGCGTTCCTTTTCCCCCTTGCCGCGGACGATCAGGACGCCGTGGTCCCGGGCCAGGGCCGACAGGGGCAAGCCAACCAGTTCCGATACCCGCAGCCCGGTGGCGTAAAGCACTTCGACCATGGCCATCAGGCGCGCCCCCCGCACCCCCGTCCAGGTTCGGGCGGCGGCCAGCAAGCGCTCGACCTCGTCCTCGTTCAGGTACTTGGGGATGGGCCGCCCCCGGCGGGGACTATCGACGGTCGCCGTTGGATCATCCTCCCGGTGACCATCGGCCTGAAGGAAGCGATAGAACTGGCGCAGGGCGGAAAGCCGGCGGGCGCTGGTGCCGGCGGCCATGCCGGCGCTGGACAACCGGGTCAGGTATTGACGGATATCCTTGGTTTCCGCTTCCGCGAGGTTGCGCCGGCGGGGGATAAGAAAGGCGGTGAAATCCACCAGATCCCGGCGGTAGGAATCGATGGTGTTGGCCGCCGCGCCCCTTTCGGCGGAAAGCATTTCCAGGAAACCTTCGAGAAGCTCCGGCAGCCCGCTCCCGGCCGGGCCGGACTGGCGCCAAACCTTGTTGCGCCTGTTCACAGACCCACCGCCATCGCCGCTTCCACAGCCAATTCCCGGGCTTCGCTTTCCAGGCCCAGGATGCGGAGGGTGGTCAGCACCTGGCGCAGGACAACCGGTTCGGCCTGTCCAGGTCCGCCCTCGCCCAAAGCCAGCAGGGACAACATGACCGCTTCGCCCACGCGGCCTTCTTCGGCCGCCGATTGCAGCCGCCACCACAGGGCGGGGTGGAGCATGGCAACCATGGATTTCGCCGAATTTTCGATCAGTTCCTGCCAGAGATTATCGGGCACCGGTTCGCCCAGGGCGTCGAACAGGCTGTACAGCAACGCCGCCTTGTCGGCGGCCTGGTCTTCGCCCTTTACCGCTTCCCACCAGGCATCCAGTTGGCCGGTGGTCCAGGTTTCCGCGTCCAAGGACCCGGCAAGCCGCGCCACGGGCAACAGGGCATTCAGCAGGGCAACCGAATCCTTATTGAACAGGGCGCTGGCCTTGAGCAACCTGAACCACACCGAGGCTTGCTCATGTTTTTTGTTCGTCAATAGGGCGCGGATCGCTTCCGGCGCGAACCAGGCCAGTTCCTCCATCGGCGGGATCTGGCGTAGCACGTCCATATACACCCTGACGGTTGAAGCATAACGCCCCCCCTGCCGGGCCAGTTCCAGGGCGCTTTGCATGGCTTCGGCCCGCGCCGTGGGTACGGTCTGAAGCAGGGCGTTCCGGTACAAAAGCGCCCGGCTCAGGGGGCCGCTTTCGGCTACCGACCTGGAACGGGGATTGGCCAGTTCTTCGTCGGTGAAATTGGTGCTGGCATAAAGCTGGCGCAGGGCGTCAACCGGCAACGCGCCGGCGGCTTCGGCTCGCTCCGCTGCTTCCAGCCGCAGCTCAACCGGCGCGTTGGGGCTGATGGCGATCGCTCTCAGGATGCCCGGCCGGTTCGAGGAAAGAATATCGGCGGGCAGTTGAACCTTGGCGGCGCGGGCGATGGCAAGGTGCAGGGGCGACGGGTCGGGCATGCTGTCAACGGTGACCGCACCCACAAGGCCTTCGATGAGGGTTGTGAAAACCACATCCTCTTCGCCCATCTCGTTGAGCACCGCCAGCCCCAGGGCAGCCTTGTCCATTTCACCGGCCAGCGCCTGACAGAAAATAAACGCCTTGTTCCAGTAGAGGTCCTCCCCTTCACCGAACTGACCGGCGGCCAGGGAGCAGGCGCGGGCGTTATCGTTGGCGAGGAAACGGGCATCCGCCTCAATGCGGGTAAGTTCCCGGTTCTGTTGGCGGGTTGGCGTCGCCTTGAGCAAATCGTCGACGCCCCGGGTGTCCCCCATGGCGGCCAGCAGCCCAATTCGCATCACCACCAGACTGGTTTGTGAATCGCCTTCCGGCACCGCGGCCGTCGACAGCAATAGGCGGCGCATCAGGTCGCGCATGGCGGTGGATGCCGTATTGACCGGTAATTGGGGTAGGATGGAATCGACCAGGGAACGGGGGGTGCCTTCCCACATGCGTTGTCCGAAACCGCCCTGTTCTGCGGTCAGTACGCCTACCGTATCCACATCAATAGATTTCAGGGAATCGACCTGGATGCCGGTGGTGCCAATAACTACGGTCGGCGGCAGACCGGTGGCAGGCAAGGCCTCAGGCACCGGCAAATCCTCTACCACCGGCGATTGTTCCACCGCCGATTCCGGCTGCTTGGCCGGCGCCAACTGAACCGGAAAAGCCTTCGGTGGCTCCAGCCGGATAGGCGCCTGCTGCGCCGCGGCAGGACCGGACGCCAGCCAGACGAATATTCCCCAGGCCACTATTCCCCAGGCCACTATTCCCCAGCCCGGGACCGGCCCCAGGCTGGCGGCGGCCCGAACCCTAACGGGGGAACCGTTCATCGGAGATGACCTTTTCCTTGGTGGTGGCGGGCGCCGGTATATCCCAGGTGGCGAGGAACCCCACGCCGCCGACAATCAGGATGACAGTAACAATCAAAATTACCGATGTCAGACGCTTCATTCCGTTTTTTTGCAACCCCCAAGTTTAGGTCCAAGTTCAGGCTGGCAATAGGCCGTGAACCATTGGTTTCCAGTGCACTTTATTCCAAATTAGTGGATAAAATATATCATATGGCCAACTGCCGGATTCTTTTATGCTGGCAACCTCTATCATAATAGGATGACATCGGTGACGGGCAAAAAGCAGCGACAGGCGCACCATTCCCTCCAAGGGATCGCCAGAGGCGGCCAACGCAAGTCAATTTACCGATTTCCAGCATTGCCGACAGGACATTATATCTCGACTATGGCGAATTTTCGGCAGTGTATCGGCTCCCGCAACCGTGTTCAACGGCCCCGGATGGTTCCCGGGAAGTATCCTTTCAACGCCAAAGAGGAAGGCGCGAAGAAGGGTTTTTCGGCCCATGGCTAATCCTGACCCCCCATTGGGGCAAAAGCCTGTGCTTTTGGTTGGTCTCATGGGGGCCGGCAAGACCTCCATTGGCCGGCGGCTGGCCGCGCGGCTGGGTTTGGCTTTTGTCGACGCGGATGATGAAATCATCAAGGCGGCGGGATGTTCCATCGAGGACATTTTCAAGATTTATGGCGAGGAAGCGTTCAGGGACGGCGAGCGCCGGGTTATCGCCCGCCTGTTGGATGAAGAACCCCGCGTCGTGGCCACTGGCGGCGGCGCCTTCATGAACCCGGCCACCAGGGCCAAAATTGCCGAAACCGGCATTTCCGTGTGGCTGCGCGCCGACCTTGAACTGTTGGTAAGACGTACGGACCGCCGTGGCGGGCGCCCCCTATTGAAAAACAGCAACCCCCGGGAAGTGTTGGGCAAGCTTATGAAGGAACGCTATCCCGTTTACGCCAAGGCGGATATTGTGATCGACGCCAAAGACGAACCCCCGGAAGTCACTGTCGACAGGGTCGTCGAGGCCCTGAAGGAACCATCCGATTCGTCTGCCCAAGGCGCCCAACCATGACCGCTCCTGATAAGCAGGCCTTGGCTTGTCTTTCTTCCATCGACGTTGATCTTGGCCAAAGGTCCTACCGGATCGAGGTCGGTGAAGGATTACTGGATTCGGCTGGCGGGGTGATTAAATCCCGGCTGGTGCAGCCGCGGGTGGCGGTGATCACCGACAGCAATGTGGAGCCCCTGTACCGGGCCAGGCTGGAAAAGTCCCTGGATCAGGCCGGCGTGGATCATCAATGGATTGTCCTTCCCGCCGGCGAACGGACCAAGGACTTCTTCCATCTGCGCCGACTGGTCGACGACCTGTTATTCATGCGGATCGAAAGAAGCACGGCGCTGGTCGCCCTGGGCGGCGGGGTAATCGGCGATATAACCGGTTTCGCCGCCGCCATCACCCTCCGTGGTTTGGACTTCATACAGATACCGACAACCCTGTTGGCCCAGGTGGACAGTTCGGTGGGTGGCAAAACCGGTATCAACACCACCGCTGGAAAGAACCTTGTCGGTGCCTTTCACCAACCCAGGCTGGTGCTGACCGACACCCAGACCCTGGACACCCTGGCCCACCGGGAACTGCTGGCTGGATACGCGGAAGTGGTCAAGTACGGCCTGCTCGGCGATGGCGCGTTCTTTGATTGGCTGGAAGAAAACGGACGTGTTCTTGTTAACGGCAACAGCATAGCGAAAAATGAGGCCAGACGGCATGCCATCATCACCTGCTGCCGGGCCAAGGCGGCGATTGTCGCCGCCGACGAACGGGAGGCGGGGCAGCGGGCCCTGTTGAACCTGGGCCATACTTTCGGCCACGCCCTGGAAGCCCAGGCCGGATACGGCGATGCCCTGTTGCATGGCGAAGCTGTCGCCATAGGCATGGTGATGGCCTTTGATCTTTCCGCGCGCCTTGGCCTGTGCCCCGCCGGCCAGGCGGATCGAGTGCGACGGCACATGGCGGACATGGGCCTGCCCAGCCATATCAAACACTTGGCGGATTCTTCGTGGTCCGCTGATGGGTTGTTGGCCCATATGAGCCTGGACAAGAAGGTCATTGGCGGCAAACTGAACTTTGTGCTTGTCCGGGGCATCGGTGATGCCTTCATCACCGGAGAAGTAGAAAAAAGCGAGGTGATGGCCCTGCTTAAAGACGCATTGGCGGGGTGAGGCCTTTTATTCCGGATGTTTTGACTCTGATTTGAGGCTGGATAATGATCTATATCCTGAGTTCAATTTTTATCCTTCTTGTTCTGTCGGCCTTTTTTTCCGGCTCCGAAACGGCACTGACGGCGGCGTCCCGGCCGCTCATGCACCAGCTTGAACAAACCGGCAATAAACGCGCGGCGCTGGTCAACCGGTTGCGCAAACATAACGACAAGCTCATCGGCGCCATCCTGCTGGGCAACAACCTGGTCAATATTCTGGCTTCGTCCCTGGCGACCAGCTTATTGATAACCTTTTACGGTGAGGCCGGCGTCGCTTACGCCACCATCGCCATGACCTTGTTGATTCTCATGTTCGCCGAGGTCATGCCCAAGACCTATGCAATTCGCAACGCCGACCGCATGGCCTTGATCATCGCGCCCCTGGTAAGTTTTTTTGTTCATGTTCTATCGCCTGTAACGGCGACGGTAAGCCTTCTGGTCCGGGGCATATTCGCCGTTTTCAGCATCCGGCTCCGGCGCAGCGATGGATTGATGCCGATGGCTGAAGAACTGCGGGGCGCCATCGACCTTCACAAGGGGGAAAGCGGTGCAATCAGCGACGAACGGGCCATGTTGCGCAGTGTCCTCGATTTGGCCGAAGTACAGGTAGGTGAGATCATGATTCACCGCAAGAACCTGGTCACCATCGACGCGGATCAGCCGGCCGAGGCCATTCTCGACCAAGTCCTGGACAGCCCCTACACCCGGATTCCCTTGTGGCAGGGGGAACCAGATAATATCGTCGGTGTTCTTCACGCCAAGGCCCTGTTCAGGGAAATGCAGGGCCGGGGGCAATACCAGGGACGGGGCCAGGATCTCGATGGACTGGATTTCATCGCCCTGGCCGCCAAGCCCTGGTTCGTCCCGGAAACCACTGCACTTCTGGAGCAGCTTCACGCCTTCCGCCGGCGCCACGAACACATTTCTCTGGTCGTGGATGAATACGGAAGCCTGATGGGCATTGTCACCCTGGAGGATATCCTTGAGGAAATCGTCGGCGACATATCGGACGAACACGACATTGAGGTATCGGGCGTGCACCGGCAGTCCGATGGCACGTATCTGATCCAAGGAGATGTGACCATCCGCGACCTGAATCGCCAATTCGAATGGCGGCTCCCTGACGAAGAGGCGGCGACAGTGGCGGGTCTGGTGCTGCACGAATCCCGGCGCATCCCGGATGTGGGCCAGACGTTCATGTTCCACGGGTTCAGGTTTGAAATCATGCAACGCAAGCGCCACCAGATAATATCGATCCGCATCACTCCGCCCCAGAATACGGAAGGTAGTGCTGATTCCTGAGGGTTTGAGACCCCCATCCATATTTCTCTCGGCTATTGAAAAACGCTTTTAGCTTTTCTCTCGGGCTCCCCAAGGGTTAGACTGCCGGTGAGAAAAGCCTGTATATGCGAACGATTAAAAAATGGTGCGCTGGCGGGCTTGGCGCCCGTTGTATAAATTGGACTGCGACATCCGGCCCACGGGGAGAAAAATAGCCATGCAGTTGCGTATTATTCCGGACATCGTCAACGATCAGAAAATATTCAGCCTGAAAGGGGACGCCACTGTATCCGAAGCCGCGAAGCAGATGGTGGACCACAACGTGGCGGCGGTTGTCATTGTTGACCATAACCAGCGGCTGGTCGGCATCATGACGGAGCGTGATATGACCCGCCGTGTGCTGGCCAAGAATCTGGACGCTGATTCGGTCAAACTGGAAGAAGTGATGACCAAAAATCCGGATACCTTGGCCCCGGACGATTCAGCCCTGGACGCCCTTGAGTTGATGCGAACACGAAAATACCGGCACCTGCCGGTGGCGGACGGCGATAAAGTGGTCGGCATGGTGTCCATCCGCGACCTGTATGCCGCGGTGAAGGTCGCACTGGAGGAAAACATCCGGGAAACGGAAGCCTTTGTTTTTGGCGACCGCTACGGCGCCTGACCGCCCCGCTTCGCTCTCTTTGCAAACGGCCACGGACCTCCCGGTATTGGTGAGCCGGCATTGATGAAACAGGCATTCTACTCTTTTTTCTTTCCCCGTACCGGACAACCCGCCGTATCCCATTCCTGTACCGGGCCATCGTCGGCCTGCCCTACTGATTCAACAACGGCCCTTGCGAGACAGCCATGCCCCTATCCAAGCCCGAATCCCGCGAACATGTTCACAGCCGTGATATCCAATGCCGGGGGTATCGCAGGGAGGATGGGCTGTGGGATATCGAATGCCTGATGATTGACACCAAGACCTATTCCTTCGGCAACACGGACCGGGGCACCATCAATGCCGGCGAACCCATTCACAAGATGTGGCTGCGCCTGACCGTGGACGACGGCCTGAAAATTCATCGGGCGGAAGCATCCACCGACGCCGGACCGTTTTCCATTTGCGGAGACATCACTTCGTCTTTCGGCGTCTTGAAGGGCCTGACCATAGGCCACGGATGGCGCAAGGCCGTGCTGGCACGGATGGGCCGGGAAAAAGGCTGTACTCACCTGACCGACCTGCTGGTGGGGCAATTGGCGGTGGTCGCCTTTCAGACCGTCAGCCCGGCCCGCGAAAAAAGAGGAACGGCGACGGATGACGGCAAGAAGCCCGGGCTTCTTGAAACCTGCCACGCCTTCGCCTGTGACAGTCCGGTAGTAAAAAAATTATGGCCAGAGTTTTATACGGGGGAATAGGCGTCTTATACGCGCTTGCAGCCTCCCCGTCCGTTCCGGGCAGGGGGCGGGGATCCTTCA
The DNA here is from genome assembly GCA_024278615.1 of Alphaproteobacteria bacterium. Classification (GTDB taxonomy): domain Bacteria; phylum Pseudomonadota; class Alphaproteobacteria; order Rhodospirillales; family 2-02-FULL-58-16; genus JAJRSS01. Next base: position 5,956 of record JAJRSS010000280.1, on the reverse strand, counting down.
ACGGTAGCAAAACCTTTCAGATCAAATGGCGGGTGGGGATTCCCTCACCCGGGGCGTCAGAAGCTCCGAAAGCCGCCCATGGGCCCGGCGATTCTGGACCGGCGTGCCGGCATCCATGGCCACGGCACGGAAGTAGGTAACGATAAATGCCCGGACTGCGGAAGTCCGGCTTGATCCATGGCGCCGTTGGTCAATCATTGAACATACTTCATGTATGCTCAATGATTCACGGTGGCAGATATCGTCCAGCGCTTCCCAGATTTCCACTTCCATTCGAAGACTTGTCCGCCGGCCATCTATTGAAATATTTTTAACGATAAGAGTGCTGGCCATCTGCCACTTTCCCAAAAAAATTCCCATGAGAAGCGTTCACCCGGAGACGGGCGGTCCTTCGGTTTCCCTAAATCTAGTCCATAAGAGTGGCAAACAGCAACCACAGCCCGAAACTAGTGATTTAGATCAACCGTAGGTAGTTTCCCTTTAAAGCTGGCGAAGCCTCAGGTGCGGGTGGAAAAGCCCTTCTTCTCGCCGTCTTCGTCCGGGGTCAGCGCCTTCAGGGATAGGGCATGAAGGCCGTTCGCAAATTCAATATCGAGTAGCTTGTAAACCATGCGTTGGCGTTCTACCCGGGATTTTCCGGCAAACCGCGTCGATACGATTTCCACCCGAAAGTGACTCTCCCCCTCCGGCCGGGCGCCCGCATGGCCGGCATGGAGATGGGATTCATCAATCACCTCAAGGCGCGCCGGCATCAAGGCTTCGTTCAGTTTTTGCTGGATGGAGGTAGAAACCGACATGGATGCTTGAACTCCCGAAATTACTGTCGCCAGACAGGCTTTAGTTGGTAACGTTTGCCCGCTACATCAAGGGGACACCACATAAAGGGGCACTTGGAGGTGTTCCGCTGTTAGAAATCATCGAAGGACATGAAAGCAGAAATCCGGACTTCCGCCTACGGCTTGTTGGCGGCGATCATCCTTCTTTGGGGCGTCAACTGGCCAATCATGAAGGTGGGTATCCAGTACATGCCTCCGGTGTGGTTTGCGGCGGCGAGGGTCTTATTGGGGTGCCTGTGCCTTTTTATCTTCCTGGCGGCCAGAAACCGGCTGCGCTTGCCCCACCGCCAGGACTTTCCCGCTATTCTTTCGGTAGCCCTGTTGCAATTAACGATCAGCCTGTCCCTTGTTCATGTCGGCCTTCAATTCGTTGATGCCGGGCGCTCCGCCATCCTGGCCTATACCATGCCCCTGTGGGTGACTCCCCTGGCCGTTTTCTGGCTGAAAGAACGGTTGGATAAGGCCAAGTGGGTGGGCCTTGCCCTGGGATTGGGCGGCGTGGGGGTGTTGTTCAACCCGACGGTTTTTGACTTCCAGGACAGTCAGGCGCTGCTCGGCAACGGACTGCTTCTCTTGTCCGCTCTTTTGATGGCAGTGGTTATTGTCCATATGCGGATCCACCGCGGGGTTCTTTCTTCTCTTCAACTGATGCCCTGGCAGATGCTGCTGGGCGGCGTGCTGCTGGCCGCCATCGCCACCGTCGTGGAGGCGGGAAAGCCGGTCACTTGGGAATGGCCGCTGGTGCTCATTCTTGCCTACAACGGTCCGGTGGCCTCTGCCTTCTGTTTTTGGGCCTATATCACGGTAATGCGCGGCCTGCCGGTGGTCAGCACCTCGGTGGGATCCCTGGGGGTGCCCGTTTCAGGGGTGTTTTTTTCCGCCCTTTTGCTGGACGAACCTCTTTCCATCAGCCGAATTTCCGGGCTCGCCCTGATTTTGGCGGGGGTCGCGGCGGTTTCATTTTCTGATTTCCGAAGGAGGTAAATAAGTGGTGAATTTCCCGGATATTTTTTCTGGTTTCGCCAGGAAAAGTCGATCGAGCCAGCTTGAAAGTAGGAGCCCAAGCCTCCATAGTTAGTCATGTCCCGCAAAAACCACGGCAAGGACCAGGAAGTATCGGCCACTCCAGAGAATGACCGCAACCCCTGCGGCTGGCCCGGATGCAAAGACGAAGGCCTGCACAGGGCTCCCGTGTCCCCCCGGGACCTGAAGACCTACCATTGGTTCTGCCTGGATCACATCCGCACGTATAATCGCGGCTGGAACTACTATAAAGGCATGACCGAAGCGGAAGTTGAAGCGGATGTACGGCATGATACCGTGTGGAACCGGCCTTCGTGGCGGTGGGGCGGATTGGGCCATGGTGCGTACAACGCCTTCAAGGCGGAATCCACTCATGACGGCCTGGGCTCGTTTTGCGATTCCGGCCCCGCACCCGATAACCACGCCTTTAATGGCGGCGGCGTGAACGGCGGTTCGCTCCACCACATGGCCCTGGCCATTCTCGACCTTACCCCGCCGGTTACGACCGCCGTGGTGAAGGCCCGTTACAAGGAGCTTGTCAAACGCCACCATCCGGACGCCAATGGCGGCGACAAGGAATCAGAAGAAAAGTTCAAGCAGATCAGCCACGCCTATCATACGATCATCGAAAGCCTGACCTCATGATGATCGGGGGTGCTGCCCCCAAGGACTGCTTTGCCGAAATCACACTCTAACGATTGGACACCCCGTTTATGGCCACCCCCGAATCCGCCGATACCACCGCGTCGTCTTTCCCCCTGGATGCGCCGGACATAACCGTTTCCGTTCGCCAGACCTTTGGCATCGACAGCGACATGTACGTGCCGGGTTTCAGCATCGGCGAAGAACACGTGCCCGACATGGACGATGCCTACCAGTTCGACAAGGACACTACCCTGGCTATCCTGGCCGGGTTCGCCCACAACCGCCGGGTCATGATCCAGGGCTACCACGGTACCGGAAAGTCCACCCATATCGAACAGGTGGCCGCCCGGCTCAACTGGCCGCTGATCCGCATCAACCTGGACAGCCACATCAGCCGTATCGACCTGGTCGGCAAGGACGCCATCGTGCTGCGTGGTGGTAAGCAGGTGACGGAGTTCCGCGAAGGCATCCTGCCCTGGGCCCTGCAACACCCGACGGGCATTGTTTTCGACGAATACGATGCCGGACGCCCCGACGTCATGTTCGTTATCCAACGGGTGCTGGAGGTGGAAGGGCGCCTGACCCTGCTGGATCAAAACCGGGTCATGCGCCCCCATCCCTATTTCCGCCTGTTTTCCACCACCAACACCATTGGCTTGGGGGATACGACGGGGCTTTACCACGGCACCCAACAAATCAACCAGGGACAGATGGACCGCTGGAACATTGTCACCACCCTCAACTACCTGCCCCACGACGACGAGGTGAAAATCGTTCTGGCAAAAGTGCCGTCCTACAACACGCCGGAAAAAGGGAAGACCGTGCATGCCATGATCGAACTGGCGGACCTGACCCGGTCCGGCTTTGTCAACGGTGACCTATCGACGGTCATGTCACCGCGAACGGTCATCACCTGGGCTGAAAACGCGGATATTTTCGGCGATCTTGCGGTCGGCTTCCGGCTGACCTTCCTCAACAAGTGCGACGAGATCGAACGGCCCGTGGTCGCCGAGTATTACCAGCGCTGCTTTGGCGTGGAGTTGCCGGAATCAGCCATCAGGGCGACGGCCCTGTAAGGCCGGGAATTGGCTCTTGAACCGGCCGGGCGAAACATCGGAACTGGTCAAGCGGGTTACCGAAGCCACGTTGAAGGCCCTTTCCGGTAAGCGTGAAGTATCGGTGGTCTTTGCCCAGGGGGCTGGAGGGCTTGTCGGCGACACCGTACGCCTGCCCACACCGCCCCGTCAGGTGGACGGCGCGGGCATTACCCGGCTGCGGGGAACCGCCGACGCCCTTGCCCTCAGGCTTCGCCATCACAACGCGCGCCTGCACAAGAATCGCATGCCGGCCGGCGCCGAGGCCCGGGCGGTATTTGAAATCATCGAACAGGCGCGGGTTGAATCCCTGGGCAGCAACCTGATGAGCGGTGTCGCCCATAACCTGGCCATGCGGCTGAACGAACGTTGTCAGGCCTATGCGGGCGCCACCAAACAAGAACCGGCCTTGCTGCCCGAAGTCATTGGGCTGTTAGCCCGCGAAGCCCTGACCGGCATCGCCCCGCCCGAGGCCGCCCGGCCCATGGTGGACGCCTGGCGTTCGACGCTGGAAGAAAAGGTTGGCGGCGAACTCCGCGACCTGGCCCGGTGCGCCGAAGATCAAGAGGCATTCTCGGACACGGTGAAAGAGATCATCCGGGCACTCGACATGTTCGAGGAGGGCGAAGAGACGGGTGAGACCGAGCAGGATTCCGAAGACGAAGACACTGAACGGGACGGCCAGGATCAGGCGGAAGGCGAGGATGCGGATTCCGACGGTTCACTCAGCGGCGAGGGCGGCGACAGCAGCATAGAGGACATGGCCGGCGTTTCCTCGTTGGGTGAGGACGAACAGATGATGGGCGGCGCCAGCGAAGAAACTCCTTACGGCCCCCGCCGGTGGAATTCACGGGGTCCGGAGGAAGGTTTAAAGCGTGAACCCGCCTATCGCGCCTACAACATCGCGTCGGACGAGGTTGTCAATGCGGACTCCCTCTGCGACCCGGAAGAATTGGGGCGGCTGCGCAATCAACTGGATCAGCAGCTTTCAAATCTTCAGGGCGTGGTCGCCAAGCTGGCCAATCGCTTGCAACGCCGCCTGCTGGCCAAGCAGACCCGTTCGTGGGAATTCGACCTGGAAGAAGGATTGCTGGATGCCGGCAGACTGAGCCGGGTGGTGGTCGATCCAGTACATCCCCTTTCCTTCAAGCGGGAAAAGGAAACCGACTTCCGCGACACGGTGGTTACGCTGTTGATCGACAATTCCGGCTCCATGCGCGGCCGGCCGATCACCATTGCCGCCATGAGCGCCGACATCCTGGCCCGCACCCTGGAGCGGTGCGGCGTGCAGGTGGAAATCCTGGGCTTCACCACCCGCAACTGGAAAGGCGGGTCATCGCGGGAAAAGTGGGTAGCCGACGGTAAGCCGCAAAACCCGGGCCGGCTCAACGACCTGCGCCACATCATCTATAAAAGCGCCGACATGCCCTGGCGGCGGGCGCGGAAAAACCTGGGGCTCATGCTGCGCGAAGGACTTTTGAAGGAAAATATCGACGGCGAGGCCCTGTTGTGGGCCCACAACCGCCTTCTCTCCCGGCCCCAACAACGGCGGATATTGATGGTCATCTCTGACGGTGCGCCGGTGGACGACGCCACCTTGTCCGCCAACCCTGGCAATTACCTCGAACGGCACCTGCGCGATGTGATCGATTGGATCGAAACCCGGTCGCCCGTGGAACTGACCGCCATCGGCATCGGCCACGACGTGACCCGGTATTATACCCGGGCCGCAACCCTGATTGACGCGGAAGAACTGGGCGGCGCCATGATGCAAAACCTGGCCGACCTATTCGATGAGGAGCCCGATTTACCGCAACGCGGCCAGCGGGCCTGAACAAGCTCTTGGCCGGTATTCCGGCGATCCCGCTACATCCAGCTCTTCCTGCCCTATCCTTGACCAACCCGATACCAGGCCTAAAAAACGGCTATTTTCAGCCGTTAAGGGTTTTTCAGGGCTTTCAGACTAGTCTTATCAAGGTCCGGCACCTGTTTGGTTCGAAGGCGCGGGGCGGGTCTGATCGCAGGTCAAATTGAAACCTTGGGGCGAGACCGGCCATGAAAGACAACGCCAAAGTCCATGAGGAACCTTCCACCCTGTCGCCCAAGGTGGAGCGGCTGATTAGTGAATTTCCGCAGCCGATCCTGGATTCCTTCACCCCGGATCAAAAATCCGCCGTGATCGACGCCCTTGGCGCCAACCACTGGCGCCGGCACCCCATCGATATCCGGCAGACCATACCCTTTCCCGGCGGGCCCTATTACATCGCCCTGGTCATGGGAAAGGAAAGACGGAATTCTGGGCGGCTGGAAAACATGCGCGACAAGTACCCATTGTACACCACGGCCAATACCATTTTT
>JAJRSS010000279.1 GCA_024278615.1 Alphaproteobacteria bacterium | reverse complement strand
TCCACCCCCATTTCGATGGCATTGATGCAGGTCTGCACCTTGGGGATCATGCCGCCGGCGATGGCGCCGTCATCGATCAAGGTTTTGGCCCGGCTGACCGGAATGTCGGAAACGAGGTTGCCGCCGCCATCCATGACCCCGGCGACGTCGGTCAGGATCAACAGGCGCTTGGCCACCGTGGCGGCGGCGATGGCGCCCGCCACCGTATCGGCATTGATGTTCAGGGTTTCGCCGCCGGGCCCCATGCCGATGGGGGCGATGACCGGAGTGATGTCCGATTCTTCGAAGAATTCCAGGATGTGAGGCGTAATTTCGCTGGGTTCACCGACCAGCCCCAGGTCCAGGATCCGTTCGATGTTGGAATCCGGGTCGGGCTTGGTGCGTTTCAGTTTTTCCGCCCGGATCAGGTTGCCGTCCTTGCCGGACAGGCCGACGGCAAATCCTCCCGCCCCGTTGATGGCCGAAACGATTTGCTTGTTGATGGAACCCGAAAGCACCATCTCGACGACGCCGACGGTTTCTTGGTCGGTGACCCGAAGGCCGTCGATGAAGGTGCTCTTGATCTTCAACCGCTCGAGCATATCGCCGATCTGCGGCCCGCCGCCATGAACGACGATGGGATTCACGCCCACGTGGCGCAACAGAACAATATCGCGGGCGAACAGGACCGCAAGCTCGCCATCGCCCATGGCGTGGCCGCCGTATTTGATCACCATGGTTTCGCCCGCGTGCCGGCGCATGTAGGGCAGGGCTTCTGACAGGGTCTTGGCCTGGGCGATCCACTGGTCCTTGGATTTGCTTGACGTATCGCTCATGGGCGCTTTCTTAGCGTACTTAGCGCTCCGCCGCCAGCGCCGCCAGCGCCGCCCTGAGCTCGGCGATGCCCCGGCTGTCCTTGGCGCTGGTCACCATGACCCGCGGATGAGCGGCGGGGCGGCGGGAAAGTTCGGCCTCGGTTTCCGCCAATCGGGCCTCAAGCGTTTCTTCGCCCACCTTGTCGCATTTGGTCAGCACCACCTGATAGGAAACGGCGGCCTCGTCCAGGCCGTCCATCATCGCCCGGTCGGTTTTCTTGATGCCGTGCCGCCCGTCCACCAACAGGCAAATCCGGCGCAGGGGCGCCCGCCCCTTCAGGTAGGCGATGGTCACGCCGGTCCATTTCTGCACTTCCGTCTTCGGCGCCCGGGCGTAACCGTACCCGGGCAGGTCGGCGAGCATCAGCCTGCCGCCCAGGTCAAAGAAATTGATCTGCTGGGTGCGGCCCGGAGTATTGGACGTTCGGGCCAGGGTTTTCCGCCCGGTCAGGGCATTGACCAGGCTGGACTTGCCGACGTTGGACCGGCCGCAAAAGGAAACCTCGGGCAGGGCCGTTTCCGGCACCTGGTCAAGCCGGGCGGCGCTGATGACGAAATCGCAGGCCTGGGCGAATAGCCGGCGGCCGTTTTCCAGGTCCCCTTCGTCGGGTTTCGAATCTTCCATGGCGGGCCTGCCTGAATTCGGCGCCTTTTCGTTGCCGTCCGCCGTTGACGGGGGCCTACTTCACCCCCATGCGGGTCATGATGATCTTCTGCTGGATGATCGAAAGGGTGTTATTCCACGCCCAATACACCACCAGGCCGGCGGGGAACTGGGCCAGCAGGAAGGTGAACATGAGGGGCAGGAAGAGGAAGATCTTTGCCTGCAGCGGATCGGCGGGCTGGGGGTTGAGCTTTTGTTGCAAGAACATGGTGAGGCCCATGACCAGGGGCCAGACGCCGATATTGAGGGTGCTGGGAATGAGCAGGGACGGGTCCCAAGGGATCAGGCCGAACAGATTCCAAACGGACGTGGGATCGGGCGCCGACAGGTCGACGATCCAGCCGAAAAACGGTGCGTGGCGCATTTCGATGGTGACGAACAGAACCTTATAAAGGGCGAAAAACACCGGAATCTGGATCAACATGGGCAAACAGCCCGCCGCGGGATTGGCCTTCTCTTTCTTATACAGTGCCATCATTTCCTGGTTGAGCCGCGCCTTGTCGTCGCCGAAACGCTCCCTGAGCTTGGTCATTTCGGGCTGCAGTTTCTTCATCTTGCTCATCGCCTTGTAGGACTTGTTGGCCAGGGGGAAGAACAGGATTTTGATCAGGATGGTCAGCACCAGGATGGAAACGCCGAAGTTGCCGACGTAGTCATTGATGTAAATGAGGAAGTAAAAGATGGGACGGGTCAGGAAGTAAAGGTAGCCGAAATCGATGGCCCGCCAGAATTCGACAACCCCCAGAGTCTCCTCGTACCGGTCGAGCAGGGAAATTTCCTTGGCCCCGGCGAACAGGTGGCTGGTGAATTCGATGGTACCGCCCGCTTCGGCGATCATGCGCTCGCCCCGGAAATCGGCCTGATACCGGTCGTCGCCATCCCGCCTGGAATGAAGAAACCTGGTGGCGGTTTCGCTTTTTTGGTCGGGGATCAGCGCCGCCAGCAAGAACTTGTCCGTAAAGCCGATCCAGCCGCCGGTGGTGGGCTGGGAAATATCCCCCTCTTCCTTAAGGTCGTCGTAATCCACTTCCTTCAGGGTGCCGTCGAAGACCCCCAAAAGGCCTTCATGCAGGATGAAGAATTTCGTCACTTCCGGCGTTCCCTGGCGGGAAATCAGCCCATAGGGGAAAAGCGGGGCGGCTTCGCTGCCCTTGTTCCGCACTCGCTGGGTGACGGTGAACATGTAATCGTCGTCCAGGGCGTAGGTCCTGGAAAAGACCAGGCCCTGGCCGTTGTCCCAGGTCAGGGTCACCGGGCTTTCCGCGGTCAGGGTGGTGGTGTTGGCGGACCATACGGTTTTGGGCCCGGGAACATCGACGCCCTTGGCGCCGATCCAGCCGTGTTCGGCGAAATAGGCGCCTTTCGCGTTTTGCGGCGAAAACAGCACGATCTCCGGGCTTTCCGGGTCCAGTTCCTCGCGATAGTCGATCAGGGTCAAATCATCAATTCGCCCGCCCCTAAGTAAAATGGAGCCGTGCAGGCGCGGGGTGCTGATCCTGACCCGGGAATCGCCGTTTTTGAGTACCGCCGCCCGGTCGGTGACGGCCAAAGGCTCATCCGCGGTCACGGCGCCGGGCACGCTCGGAACAACCGAGCCGCCGGCGGTCGGCGCCGGCGCCACGGGCGTTGTTCCGGTGGCTGTTTCGCCAGTGGTTTCCGCCGTCGGGCTGACCGGCGGCGGGCGGTTCAGGGACGAATAGAATTCCCAGCCGACCAGGATCACCACCGAAAGAACGATCGCCAGGATCATGTTGCGTTGATCGCTCATTTCGGCAGGGCCTCGTGCTTCAACCGGGGGGCGGCTTGATCAATGGGATTGGGTTGGGCCATGGGCGCACCTTTCCGTGGAGACGTCTTCGGGCACCGGGTCATAACCGGACTCCGCCCACGGGTGGCAGCGGCAGATGCGTTTTACCGCCAGCCAGCCGCCGCCAAACACCCCGAACCGGGTAACCGATTGGCGGGCGTACTCGGAACACGAGGGGTAAAACCGGCAGGCCCCGGGCAGAACCGGCGACAGCAACAGCTGGTATCCCCGAATCAGGCGCTCGGCCGCGATGCCCGCCAGCTTCAGCAGTCCGCTCCCCGGTTTCATCGCCATCCCTCGTTCATTTGCCGTCCGGTCCCTCTTTCGACTTCCGCTTCAACCCCTGGTTCTATCCCTGGTTCAATACTGGGCAGACATCCATCTTCCTCAATGCCTGTTTCAGGTCTTTCACCAGGGCGGGAAAGGGCCGGGTAAGCGTGCCCGCCCGGCCAATCACCACCAAATCGTTCCCCTCCGTGGCCAGGTCCGGCACCACCCGATCCACCACGGCGCGAAGCCGCCGCCTGGCACGGTTGCGCTGAACCGCATTGCCCACCCTGCGGCTGACCGTAAATCCGACGCGGACACAAGGCGTATCACCGGGAATCCGGTCATTGGCCGTTTGACGCCGAACCTGGAGGATCAAGCCGGGTGTCACCCATTTCCGCCGTGTTCCGGCCACCCGAAGGAATTCCGGACGCCGCTTCAGGCGCGCAACGGTGGTGGGCATGCCGCG
>JAJRSS010000278.1 GCA_024278615.1 Alphaproteobacteria bacterium | reverse complement strand
GACGCAAGGCGATTTTGCTGGCATGTGGCGACAAGTCGGGCGGGAACGAAAAGCGGTTTTACCGCCGCCTCGTTCGCAAGGCGGATGAACGGTTCGATGGCCATCTGGCCCGGCTCGAAAGAGCCCGGTTCGAAAGAGCCCGGTTCGAAAGAGGAAGACCTGACCATGGCGACGACGCTCAAGGACAAGATGAAGGCGGTGGATCCCCGGCGCCGGAAGAAAATCAAAGCGCGGGCCGAGGCATTGATCGCCGAGGAAATGTCATTGCGGGACCTGCGCCGGGCCCATCGCCTGACCCAGGTGCGCATGGCCGAAACCCTCGGCATCGGGCAGGAAGGCGTTTCCCGCCTGGAGAAAAGAAGCGACCTGTTGCTATCCACCCTCCGGGGCTATGTGGAGGCCATGGGCGGGCGCCTCCGCCTGACCGCAGAATTTCCCCACCGTCCGCCGGTGCTGCTTACCGGACTTGCGGCGATGGAAGATGACATGCCTTCGCCTTCACGGCGGCGGGAGCCCAGGAAATAGAAGAAAAGCAACCTGTTCGACATCCTTGCCCGCCTTCAGGCCGGCGAAGGGGTCCGCTTCAAGGTCGCGGTGGAGTGCTGAGAGCCCGGACTCTCGCCGCCGCAAACCCGGTATGCATTTGACTCCGCGCCCTCTCCATTTGATCCTGGTCAATGCAGGGGAACGGCCCGGAGGCTAGAGTTCGGGACGCGATGGCGTTCAATAACCGGCGGAGGATCGGACCATGAAACCACCCCTTTCACGGGATTTACCCCCCGGTGAACCTGACGGCAACCCCGGCCCCAAAGCGGGCCGAAGGCGCACCCTGGTGGTGTTGGGCGCCGGGATCGTCGCCGCCGGCGCGGCGGCCGCCTGGGGCACCGGCCTGATCGGCGGCAACGCCGCCAAGGCGACCGAGGTCGTTGTCTATAAATCCCCCGCTTGCGGATGTTGCGGCGAGTGGGTCAAACATCTTGAACGCAGCGGTTTCGACGTTTCGGTTCACAACGTAGACGATGTGATTCCCATCAAGGAGGCCAACGGTTTGCCCGACGGGTTGGAATCCTGCCATACCGCGCTTGTGGACGGATACGTGGTCGAAGGCCATGTGCCGGCCGACCTGGTAATGCGAATGCTGAGGGAACGCCCGGCCATAGTGGGGTTGGCCGTGCCCGGCATGCCGGCATCGGCGCCTGGCATGGACGACCCCAGCAAGGAGCCTTACGATGTTCTTGCTTTTGACAAACAGGGCAAGACGACCGTGTACGCCAGGCGGTAGATAACCGATCACTGCTGTTTATGACCGATGCCGCAAGACCAACGATGTGAGGTAGTCGCTGCCTGATCGCGCCGATACCCGGCGCCTCAGTTCAGGTAACGGGGAATGTCCTTGATGGCGTCGTCGATAAGGGTGTCGGCCTTGCCGCCCTTGACGGACGAGGCGATGACCTTTTCCGCCGCGTCCAGGGCGACGTCCACGGCTATCGCCCGGACCCGGTCAATGGCGGCGGCTTCCGCCTGCTTGATGCGGTCCGTGGCCAACCGTTCACGGCGCTTCAGCGCCTGGGCCAGCCGCTCTTCGCCCTCGGCGGCCAGGCGCAGGGATTCTTCCCTGGCATGGTTGATGATGGCTTCCGCGTCCTTGGCCGTATCACGCTGTTTTTTCTGATAGGTGGCGAGAAGGTCCTGGGTTTCCTCGCGCAGTTTCTCCGCCTCTTCGATTTCTTCGCGGATCTTGTCGGCTCGCTTGTCCAGCGCCGCCACCACCGCCTTGCCGATGGGGCGGCTCATCAGGCCAATGAAAAGGATGAAGGCGACCAGCACCCAGAAGGTGGGATCGGAAAGCACGGCCATGATCGTCTACTCTCCTGTCTTCATGGTCTGGTCTTCATCGCCTGGTCCACGGCGGCGCCGACCGCGCCCTCATCGGCGTCTTCGCCGGTCAGCTTGCGCACCACCTGGCCGGCGGCTTCCACCGCCACCTGGCCGATGTCGTTGATGGCGTCGCTGACCGCTTTTTCGATGCGGGTCTCGCTTTCGGCGATCTCGGCGGTCAGCCTCTTGGCCAGTTCCGCTTCCCGCCTGGACACTTTTTCCGACAGCTCGGCGCCCGCCTTGGCGATCACCTGGCCGGCCTCGGCGCGGGCCTCGTTCATCGCCCGCTCATAGGCTTCCAGCACCGCCTCGGCTTCCTTCTTGAAACCGGCTGCTTTATCCAGGTTGCCGCTGATGCGCCGCTGGCGGGTCTCCAGGGTGTTGCCGACGCGCGGCCCCGCCACTTTCCACATGATCAGGAAAAGCGTAACGAAGGTTATAACCAACCACACCACTTGCGGTAAGAAGGTGCTGACGTCCAACTGCGGCATCTTCGCGTCTCCGGAGCGCCGGGAAAGGAACCTCGGCGCAGTGCTCAATGGCCTACAGGAACAAGATCATGAAGGCAATAACAAGGGCGTAGAGCGCGATGGCTTCCACCAGGGCGAACCCGATCCAGGTCATCTGGGTTACGGCGCCGGCGGCGGCCGGGTTGCGGCCTACGGCCTGGATAAAGGAGGCGAAAATGGTGCCAATACCGATACCCGCGCCGATCACGCCGATGGCCGCCAGGCCCGCGCCAAGCATTTTTGCAGCTTCCGTTTCCATGATTTCAATGTCCTCTCAGATTGTTGAACGAGCCGGATGCGCTTGCCCTAATGCATGTGCAAGGCATCGTGAAGATAGAGACAGGTGAGAACCGTGAACACGTAGGCTTGAAGGAACGCGATCAGCAGTTCAAGTCCGGTCAAGGCGAAAACAAAGGCGAACGGAACAAAGCCGAACACGCCCATCGAAACAATGAACCCGGCGAACACCTTGATCAGGGTGTGGCCGGCCAGCATGTTTGCGAACAGGCGTACCGACAGGCTCACCGGCCGGGACAGGTATGAAATGATCTCGATCGGCACGGCCAGGGGCGCCATGAGCAAGGGTGTTCCGGGGGGAAGGAAAAAACCAAAAAAACGAATGCCGTGTTTGGCGAAGCCGACCACCGTCACACCGATGAAAATGATCAGGGCTATCGAAAACGTAACGATGATGTGACTGGTATAGGCGAACCCATAGGGCACCATGCCCAACATGTTGCCCACGAGCACGAACATGAAAAGGGTGAAGATAAATGGAAAGAAGCGCCGTCCCTCGGGACCGGCGGTATCGCGCACCATGTTGGCGATAAAGATGTAACTGAGCTCGGCCATGGATTGCCAGCGCCCCGGCACCAGCGCGTTGCGCCGCATGCCCAGGACCAGGAATATAGTAACCAAGACCACGGTAAAGACCATGAACAAGGCGGAATTGGTGAACGAGGCGTCAAGGTCGCCGATCTGGATCGGGACCAACCGCTTAATTTCGAACTGCGCCAACGGGCTGTGTGCTTCGGCCACCTTATCGATTTCCTTGGTCCTTACCGGTGTCGCCGTTACCCCGCGATCCACCGGAACTCATCGCCAACCTGTATACATTCAACATGCCGGCGGCTCCACCAAGCAGAATGAACAGGATCATCAACCAAGGCCGGGTTCCAAGCCATTCGTCCAGAACCCAGCCGATTCCCAGCCCCACGGCCAGCGCCGAAACTAACTCGACAGTGACGCGAAAAGCAAGTCCGACGGCGCTTCTTAATGGCTCATTACCCTCCTTTTTTTCGAACGGGCCACGAATATTGTCGCGAGCCTGCTTCAGCCGCGAATCCAGGTCTTCGAGGTCCGGTTCAGGGGGGGATTCAGCGCTCATGAGCGGCCGGGGGTGGTTCTTGGGGTGATGGGCCGTGGGAACTATGCGGTTGCCCGCAGTTCTTCGGCCCGCTGCAGGTCGACGGAAACCAGTTGGGAGACGCCGCGCTCGGACATGGTGACGCCGAACAGGCGGTCCATTCGGGCCATGGTCATGCGGTGGTGGGTGATGATCAGGAACCGGGTACGCCTCGAATGGGCCATTTCGTCGACCAGGGTGCAGAACCGGTCCACATTGGCGTCGTCGAGCGGCGCGTCCACTTCGTCCAGCACGCAGATCGGCGCCGGATTGGTCTGGAACACGGCGAACAGCAGGGCCAGCGCGGTCAGCGCCTGTTCCCCGCCGGACAGCAGGGACAGCACCTGCAATCGCTTGCCCGGCGGGCTGGCCATGATTTCCAGCCCCGCTTCCAGGGGATCGTCGGACTCGGTCAGGCTCAGATGAGCCCGGCCGCCGCCGAACAGGCGGACGAAAAGCTCCTGGAAATGGGCATCCACCTGCTTGAAAGAAGCCAGCAGGCGCAACCGGCCTTCCCGGTTCAGCTCGGAAATACCCCGGCGCAGCTTTTCAATGGCGGTAATCAGGTCTTGCCGTTCCGTGCCCAGGGTTTCCAACTGTTCGGCCAGGTCCTTGGCTTCCTGCTCGGCGCGAAGGTTGACCGGCCCCATGGTTTCCCGTTCCCGGTGCAGGCGCGCCACCTTGCGTTCCACGGCTTCCATTTCAGGCATTTCGGCTTTGGGGTCGAGGCCGCTGAGTTCCATCAACTGGGATTGTCCGCATTCCAACCGCTCGGCGATTCGTTCGCTCAAGGTCCGGCAGGACTGCTCGCCCTGTTCGACGGCGCCTTCCGCCCGCACCCGTTTTTCCCGCGCCTGGGCCAGTTCCAGTTCCGCCTGGCGCAGGGCTTTTTCCGCTTCCTGGATTTGGGCTTCGGCCGCCGCCAGGGCATCGGCGGCGGATTTGCGTTCGCCGTCCGCGGATTCGATCTGGCTCAGCAACTGACCGCGGCGCTGCTCGATATCATCCGGCAGCGCGTCCAGCCGGTTTTGTTCGTTGATTTGTGTTTGCTCCCGCCGCTCCAGTTCTTCCAGCCGCGACAGGGCGCCTTGCTTGCGGGTGCGCCACGATGATAGCTCGCCGTCCAAGGTCTCCAGCCGGCGGCGCCTCTGCCCGGCCACCCGGTTCAGGGTCTCGAAGGCGGCCTGGCATTCCACCAGGACGGTGCGCCGCCCGGCCAACCGGGGCTTGAGGCTTTCCACTTCCCGCCGACCCTCTCTGGGATCGTTCATGCGGGCAAGGCATTCCCGGGCCTCGGCCATGGCGGTTTCGGCGGCGGCCAGATCGGCGGCCACGCCATCGCCTGCTTCGGTCAGGGCGGCAAGGCGGGAGGCATCCCCCGCCGTCTCTTCCTTGATCTTGGCCAGGGCGCCCAGGGCGCCGGCATGAACCCGGTCGGCCGATTGCAGGTGCTCGCGGGCCGCCCGGTCGTTGGTCGCCGCCTGTTCGGCCTCCTGCTTGGCCTGTTCGAACCGGGCGCCGGTTTCCCCGGCCCGGGCGCGAACGCCGGCAATGGTTTGGCGCACTTCCCGCAACCGATTGCGCTGCTCCAGACGGGCGGCGGCGGATGTGGCGGCGCCAGAGGAAATGGTGAAGCCGTCCCAGCGCCACAGCGCCCCTTCCCGGCTGACCAGCCTCTGGCCTTGGGCCAGTCGATGGCTCAGGCGTTCGCCTTCCTCGTCGCCGGCGACCAGTCCCACCTGGGCCAATCGCCGCGACAGGGCCGCCGGCCCGCGGACGAACCCGCTCAGGGAGTCGGCGCCTTCGGGTAGGGATGGGGGGGAGTCGTTGGATTCCCTGGTCCGCCAGTGAATGGGCGCCGCCGGGTCCGCGGCGGCGGACAGGTCCTCGCCCAAGGCAACGCCCAGGGCGGACTCCAGTCCCGGCTCGACGGTCACCTCATCGATGATCGCCGGCCATTCCCCGCCGCCGCCGGTTTCCAGGATTTCGGCCAGGGCCCGTTCCTCGGCGGCCAGCCGGGTGACGGCGGCTTCCGCTTCCTGGTGGGTGGCGGCGGCCCGGTTGATCAAATCGGTGGCGCGGCTTCTTTCCCCTTCAGCTGCCTTCGCCCGCGCCTTGGCGGCGTCCAGGGCGGCAAGGGCCTGGGCGAGGGCTTCCTCCGCCTCGGCCAAGGGCTGGGCGTCCACGCCGCGGGCTTCCAGTCCGGCCCGTTGGCAGGCAATTTCTCCGGCCCGGGCGGCAAGGCGTTCCTTGCGGTCCGCCAACTCGTTCAAGGCCCGGGTCAGGGATTCCTGGCGGGCTTCGCCGGCGGCGACGCTTTCGGTCATCGCCGACAGGCGGGCATCCAGTTCTTCCACCGTCTGGCGGGCCTGGGCAAGCGCCTTCTGGGCGGTTTCCCGGTCCGATTGTTCGGCTTCCTGGGCCGCCTGGATTTCCGCTTGTTCGTTGCCCAGCTGTTCCATGGCGGCGTCGGCGTCGGCGGCCAGGGTATGCTCCCGGTCCCGGTCGGCGGCCACCTGTTCCAGCCGGCGCAGGCACTCGGCCCTCGCTTCTTCCAGGCGCTGTTCTTCCGCCTCCAGGCTTTCCCGGGCCAGGGTCAGGCGCTGCATGCGGGCGCCGGCATCGGCTTCCGTCTGGCGCAGGGCGGGCAGGCCCCGAGCCTCTTCGGTGACGGCGGTCTGGGCGGCGGCCACGTTGGTGGTCAACTCGGCCACCTGGCCGGTGAATTCGGCCAGTTCGGCCCGGGCGGCGTCCAGTTCTGCTTCCGCTTCCCGCCAACGCAGCAGGAACAGGGTGGCTTCGGCCTTGCGAATATGGTCGCTCAGATTGCGGTACCGGGATGCCTGGCGCGCCTGTTTTTTCAGGCTGGCCCGCTGGGCTTCCAGGGTCACCAGAATGTCGTCCAGCCGGGTCAGGTTGGTGTCGGCGCCGCGCAGGCGAAGTTCCGCTTCGTGACGGCG
>JAJRSS010000277.1 GCA_024278615.1 Alphaproteobacteria bacterium | reverse complement strand
GGCCCGGGCCCGGGGCATCGAGGTGGTGGAGCGGGCGATCATGCCCGGCGAGATCGGCGCGGCGAAGGAAGTGTTCCTCACCGGCACGGCGGCGGAAGTCACGCCCGTGGGGTTGATCGATGAACTCACATACACACCGGGCGAAGTGTGCCGGATGATGATGGCCGACTATGAAAAAACCGTCGGCAAGACGGTAGCCAAGGATAAGGCGGCGGAATAGGCCGGCGTCGAGTACAGCGATCAAAAAGCCGGGCCCTTCCGCAGATACGGTTGGCGCCCGGTTTTTTTAAGCCGTTCCCTACAACTTCCCGCCCGGTTCTGCGAGGAATCTTCTTTATTTATGCAGCCCTGATCCGTTTCACCTTGATCTTCCGTTCCAGACCCCTGGATTGGGCGAGGTCAAATGCCAATTGCATTCCCAGCCATGTTTCCGGCGTCGACCCAAAGGCCTTTGACAACCGGTAGGCCATCTCAATGGAAACGGATGCTTTTTCATTGACCAGATTGGACAGGGTTTGGCGTCCAACGCCAAGCCTTTTCGCCCCTTCGGTGACCGAAAGCCCCAGGGGTTCCAGGCAGTCTTCCCTGACGATAGCTCCGGGATGCACAGGGTTTTTCATCACCATGGTGAAGCCTCCTAATGATAATCCAAGTAATCCACGTCAAGGGCGTGCCCGCCCTCAAACCGAAACGTCACCCGCCAATTGCCGGAAACCATTACCGCAAAATGTCCTCTAAAGGCGCCTTTAAGCGGGTGCAGCCGAAACCCCGGAAGATCCATACCCTCCGGTCCGGAACTGAAATCCAATGCCGTCAGAATGCGTTTAAGCTTCGCCACATGTTTAGGAGCCACCTTCGCCGCGCGGCGATTTTCATACAGCGCCCTTAAACCACGGTGGCGAAATGATTTGATCACCCGCCAACTGTACAGTGTCGATCGACGATAATCAACAGAATGTTCACGCCAGGGAATCCATTCAAGCCCCCCCTTACAACTGGCCACCCGGTTCGGCGAGGAAGCGCTCGGTAAGTTCGCTGGTGATGTGGTCGAAGGCTTCGTCGATGGAATCCGTGCGGCGGAACAGGTTCAGGTCTTCCGCATCGATGGTGCCGAATTCCACCATGGCATCCAGGTTGAGGACCTTGTTCCAGTACTGGGTGCCGTAAAGGACGATCGGCAGGCGTTTGCTCAGCTTGCGCGTCTGGATCAGGGTCATCAATTCGAAGAACTCATCCAGGGTGCCGAAGCCGCCGGGAAAGGCGACCAGCGCCTTGGCCAGGTACAGGAACCAGAACTTGCGCATGAAAAAATAGTGGAATTCGAAAGCCAGTTCCCGGGTAATGTAAGGGTTGTTGTTCTGTTCATGGGGAAGGGAGATATTAAGGCCAACGTTCATGCCTTTGGCTTCCGAAGCGCCCCGGTTGGCGGCCTCCATGATTCCCGGCCCGCCGCCGGTGCAGACGACGAAGCGCCGCTGGGTATCTTCCAGGTTCTTGGACCATTCGGTCAGCCGGTGCGCCAGTTCGCGGGCAGCCTCGTAATACCTGGACATTTCAACCGCCCGTTCCGCAATGGCCACGTCGCCGCCATCGGCCCGGACCGCTTCCAGGGCATGGATGGCATCTTCCCGGGGGAGGGTGCGGGCGGAACCGAAGAAAACGATGGTGTCGCTGATATTCAGGTCTTGGAACCGGGTATCCGGTTCAATGTATTCGGCGAGGATTCTCAGGGGCCGGGCGTCTTTGCCGCCCATGAACGCCAAATCCTCGAAGGCCTTCTTGGGGCCGGTTTCATTGTTTTCCATAGATTAATGACTTCATTCGGTTGAAAAAAAGCGGAGATCAGTCTACCAGCCCCACCCGTGCAGATGAAAGCGGGGGAAAGCCCTGGGCCAGCGGCCTTCCATTCGCGGCCTTTCCTTTTCAAGGAACCTGGGGCGGCGGCCCGGCAAGGCCGCCATCGCAACGGGCACCTTTGAGCAGGACGGTTTCCTCTCCCGCCTGGCAGGAATCGTCAAATTGGAATTCCGGCGCCACTTCCTTCAGGTAGGTCAGCGCGTGAACCGGCGTGGTGCCGCGAATCATCAGGCAGGGTTGGCCGTTGATGACCGAAGCCGCGGACCGGATACCGCCGGCATCGCGGATTTCGGTCTTTACCTGTTTATACCAGTCCTCGAACCAGAACACGCCGGCGGGGATGCGTGATCGCAGCCGGTTGGCGAACCGGCCGCCGGTAACATGATCGGACAGGTAAAGAGCATAGGACGGGCTGGACGCGGAATAGAAATAGATGCGCGCGCAGGCCCTGAAACGCTCCCCCCGGCCGCCGCCCTCCGCCGCCAGGGCGGTTTCCGTCTTTTGCCGCAATTCCCGGTCCTGCCTGTAAACGGCGCTGGCCTGGGCAACCACCAGCGCCGCCAGAAAAACCGCGAACCCTTGTGTTATCCTCTTCGCCCCGCCGGACATGTCCTTCCAGATTTGGTGCAGCAGGGCCAGGGAAAGGGCGCTTAGCATATAGGACGGGATCATGTAGTGGGCGGCGGGCTGCTTGGCGACGACCAAAACCTGAGCCGCCTGGGCCAGGCAGACGCCGGCCAGGGCCAGACCTTCCGGCGGCAGGGGCCGCCCTTCGGCCCGCGCCCGCCGCCACGACAGCGCAACGGTGACCAGGGACAGCACCAGGACGACGGACACCACCGGCCGGCGCAGAAGCCTGGCGACGTCGGCCGGATAGCGGGCCACGTCGATAACCGTGCCTTCGCCGCCGCCGTAGGCGCCGCTGCCTTTCAGCACCTGCCAGTTCCAGGCGAAGAAATCCCCGTAGCCACCGGCGGCGGGAAGGGTGAACAACACCAGGGCCAGGAATGCCGCCACGCCGTAAACGGCGATGGCGCGGAAGTTCCCCAGCAGGACCAGGGGCAGGACGAATACGGGCGCCGCGGTCAATTTGGTGGCGACGGCAAATCCGGCGAT
The DNA here is from genome assembly GCA_024278615.1 of Alphaproteobacteria bacterium. Taxonomy (GTDB): domain Bacteria; phylum Pseudomonadota; class Alphaproteobacteria; order Rhodospirillales; family 2-02-FULL-58-16; genus JAJRSS01. The sequence continues at coordinate 2,703 of JAJRSS010000277.1, read as the reverse complement.
CACGCCCAAAGCGATGGCATAGCGGTTTCGCCTTGCTTCCAGCGCCCCGGGCCGCAGCGCCAGGACGATGACCACGAAAAGGGCCAGCATGGCGAAGACCAGCAACGCCTCGGGCTTGGCATGGAACCCATGTTTCAGGGTCAGCATGGAAAGGAACGGCGCCGTCTGCAACAGCAGGGCCGGAACAAATGAATGGAAGACCACGAACCCGATGATGCCGGCGGCGGTCAAGGCGGCGGCGTTGAGGCCGATGACGGCGGTGCTGATGCGCTTGAGGTGAAATTCGGGATCGTCCAATACGGTGGCGGTGATGGCTTCGGCGTCCAGGGTGGGGTAGCCCGCCTTGATCACCAGGGCGCCCAGGGTCTGTACGGTCGTGCCCGGATGGGCCACATGACCCGGGCTGGTCAGGTTGACCAGGTTGAGGGCATCCATCAGGTAGAAATAGTCCGGGTCCAGGTTGAACCACAGCCAGAAAGGCCCGGAATCGGCCCTCAGGACCAGCGAGGCGATGAGGTAGCAAACGGGCAGCGCCAACAGGACGGCGATCGCCCGCACACGCGCCGGCCAACCGCCAAGGAGAATACCAGGCGGAACGCCAGTCATGAGACGAAAGAAGTCATGAGGTGAAAAAAGTCAGGTCGGCGACGGTGGCCGTGCCTTCGGGGAACGGGCTATCCCTGCCGGCCGGCACCCGGCCGATGAAATCCAGGCCCACCGCTTGGGCGGCACGGAAGTCGGCCATGGCGTCGCCGATGAACAGGGCCTTATCGGCGGCAAGCCCGTGTTCGCAAAGCGCTTGGGCGGCGATGGCGTCCTTGCGTCTGGGAGACCCGTGAACGCCGGTGAAATACCCGCCCATGGCGCGGCGATCGACAATGCACTTCAATTCCCCTTCAGGAGTGCCCGAGGCGACAAACAGCTTTGCCCTCAGGTGGTGCCGTTCCAGGAATTCCCGCGCCCCGGCCACCCAGTCGCAGGCAACCACTTCGTCTTCGACCACGGAACTGTAGCGGTGACCCAATGCCGCCAAATCTTGTTCCGTCAGTTCGACGCCGAGGAATTCCTTGTGGCAGTAGCTGATCTTGTCCAGGCGGGAAATCCCTTCGTTGGAGCGGTGATGGCGCATGACCTTTTCCACCACATCGGCCCCGAACTCCCGGTAAAGCGATCGAAAGGCCCGGGATTTGATTTCAGTGGATTCCACCAGAACGCCGTCGAAATCGAGGAAGATGGCTTCGTATTGGAGGATCGTCATGCCCACCTTTTTGCCATGGCTCTTGCCATGGACTTCGCCATGACCGCTATTCATTTTTCGCCGCGCCCATTTCCCCCTCCTCCCAGCGGGCCGCGGCCTCATCGTCTTCACCCCGGGCTTCCACCCAGTGGGCGCCTTCGGGGCCTTCTTCGTGTTTCCAGAAGGGCGCCCGGGTTTTCAGCCAGTCGATGAGGAATTGGCAGGCGTCGAAGGCGGCCTGACGATGGGCCGACGAGGCGGCGACAAGGACGATCCGGTCTCCCGGTTCCAGGCGGCCGTAGCGGTGAATAATCAAGGTTTCCTCCAGCGACCACCGGCCTTGCGCCTCCTCTTCAACCCGGGCCAATTCCGTTTCGGTCATGCCCGGGTAGTGTTCCAACGTCATGGCGCCGACTTCCCGGTCCCCGGCCATGTCGCGGACCAGCCCGATGAAGGCGCAGACGCCGCCCACCGAGGTGTTGCCTTGGGAAAGCCGCGCCAGTTCCGCCCCGGGGTCGAAATCCTCCTGCTGCACCCTGATCATGGGAAACCCTTATCCGCCGGTGACCGGCGGGAAGAAGGCCACTTCGTCGTCATCGGCCAGCGGATGCTCCAGCTTGACATGCTCCTGGTTGACCGCCGCGCGGACCAGGGAGGGTTCGGCGAAGGCGTCCGCGAAACCCGCGCCCCTGGCCGACAGCCACCGGATCAGGCCATTCACGTCGGCGACCCCATCGGGCAGGGTGACGACTTCGGCGGGAGTACCGGTCTTTTCCCTTAGCCAGGCAAAATAGAGAATTTTCATGTCATCACCTCACCGAAAGGAAGGAAATCGACCGTGGTTCCGGCGGCAAGATTGGCCGTATCTTCGGGCAGTTCAACCAAGCCGTCGGATTCCACCAGGGACGTCAGCACGCCGGCGCCGGCGGAAGGGTGCTTGTGGGCCACCGGCAGGCCCTTGCCCGCCGGGCCAGGGGCGGCATCCAGCCTGACCCGAATCCATTCCCGGCGGCCGGTTTTTTTCTTGTAATCGAAACCGGCGCGGACGGGAAAGAACGCCGGCGCCCAATCCCGACGGCCCGACAGCAGGCAAACCACCGCCCGCCCCACCCGCATGAAGGTAACCAACGCCGCCACCGGATTGCCGGGCAGGCCGATAAACGCCGTGCCCTTCACCTGGCCCAGGGCGATGGGCCGTCCGGGCTTGATGGCCAGCCGCCACATATGCAGGGAACCCAGGGACTGAACCGCGTCCCGGACGTGGTCTTCCTCGCCCAACGACACGCCGCCCGAGGTCACCAGCAGGTCGTGGTCCGCCGCCGCCCGGTCCAGGGCGTCGCCGATGGCCGCCGTCTCGTCGGCCAGGATGCCCAGGTCGGTCACCCGACAGCCCAGGCCTTCCAGCAGGGCCATGACGGCATAACGGTTGGCGTCGAAAATACAGCCCTCGGGGGCATCCCTGCCCG
>JAJRSS010000276.1 GCA_024278615.1 Alphaproteobacteria bacterium | reverse complement strand
GAAGGCCGTCGATATGGAAGCCAGAGACTCGAATGGCGGCGGATCGAAGTGGCTTTTGATGCGGGCGACCTCACTGGCCGGCAAGGCGAGGGCGGTGTCCCGAATTTGCCGCCATTCTTCTTCAACCAGGCGGGTAAAAGCTTCGGCCCCCAGGTCGTGAACAAGGATCTTGATGCGGGCCTTGTACTTGTTGTCGCGCCTACCAAACTGGTTGTAGACCCGGAGAATGGACTCCAGATAGGGCAATAATTGAGGCTTGGGTAGGAATCGGCGAATGACCTTGCCGATCATCGGTATGCGGCCCAGTCCCCCGCCCACAAGGACTTCGAAACCTATTTCGCCCGCATTGTTGCGATGAAGCTTCAAGCCGATATCGTGTACGGCCGTGATGGCCCGGTCCAGGGGGCTGCCGGTCACCGCGATCTTGAATTTACGCGGCAGGAACAGGAACTCGGGGTGAAGGGTCGACCATTGGCGGATGATCTCCGCCCAAATGCGGGGATCTTCCACCTCATCCACCGCCGCGCCAGCGAAATGATCGGCGGTCACGTTGCGAATGCAACTGCCGCTGGTCTGTATGGCGTGCATGTCCACCGAGGCTAGGTCAGCGAGGATTTCGGTCATGCCGTCAAGGGCCACCCAGTTGAACTGGATGTTCTGGCGGGTGGTAAAGTGGCCATAGCCCTTGTCATGGGTCCGGGCGATATAAGCCAACTTGCGCAACTGCCTTGACGACAAGGTGCCGTAAGGAATGGCCACCCGCAGCATGTAGGCGTGCAATTCCTGGTAAAGTCCGTTCATCAGGCGTAGCGGGCGGAATTCGTCTTCGCTTAACAGTCCATCAAGCCTGCGCCGTACCTGATCGCCGAATTGGCCGATCCGCTGATCCAACAACGCCCCGTCTTGCTGATCGTACATGTACATGGGTCGGTTCTCGGTCTGGTCAGCCGTTTGGGTGGAAATGAACTGTTGGTCCGTAGGCACGAATACGCTCGCGGAGCACCATCGGCTTGACCTCTCCATTCTCGATCTCGACATCGATAAGGTAGGGTCCCACCACTTGCCTGAGAGTGGTGGCCCTTTCACCCGAGCATTCCAATACCGAGAGGGCTTTTTCATTTGTAGCGACGGCGGCCAGATCGATTTTTCCCGACCAGTCGCCGGTGTCGCTAAGGAAAACCACCAGCCCGTCACCCAAACGGTTTGCAGTCAGCGCCTTGTGGATATTTGCCTTCATGGGGTTGATTTTTTCATCCGATGATCAAGCACGAGAGAGCCTAATTATACACGAAAAAAAGATATAAACAATATAAAACACTTAAATAAAATGTATTAAATATTTTACCACATGCGTTAATGTTTTATTACTGTACGCGGTAATCCATTAGGAAGTTAACCCATTGAAAAGGCAAAAAATATTTTGTACGTCATTACGCCATCCGGTAAGGCAAGGGTGAAGCAAGTCCTCACCGTAACCCCGAAGGAGAAGTGACGCTCTGATACGGATGAGGTTGGTTTTTTATCGGCTCACGGGTGTCGGCGGGGGGACCCTCATGTCCCGTTCCTTCATCACCTTCAACAGCCGGTCGGGATAGTCGGTGATGATTCCGTCAACGCCCAAATCCATGAGGGCCCGCATGTCGGCGGGGCGATTGACCGTCCACACCTTGACTTGGAGACCTAGGTCGTGGGCTTCGTTTACCTGGGCGGCGTCGATGTCCCGATAATAGGGTGACCAGATCGATCCGCCTGCCGCCTTTATCAGGCGGGGTACGCTGCCGCCAAAATCGTCCACATCCAGGCCCGCCGTCCACGGCGAAGGCCCGGGTTGCCCAGCCTGGATATTGTCAAGCCAGTTCTGTTGCGCGGTCAGGTATGCCGTGGGCATGTCGGGGGACCGGCGCTGAACTTCCCGAAGGGTCCGCCAGTCAAAGGACTGGATGGTCGCCCGGTTCGCGGCGCCATTTGCCGAAATCACTTCCAGCACCGCCCGGACGAATTCACCCGGGCCCAGGGCAAGATCCGGTTCCATGGGGTTTAGTTTGGTTTCGATATTAAAGCGGACCCGGTTATTGCCGGCTTTCCGGGTAAGCTCGAAGACATCCGAAAGGGCAGGGATGCGGGCACCATCCCGGGGTTCTTGGTCGGGGAACCGGCCGGCGTAGCGGCTGCCGGGCTTGAGCCGGCCTACATCGTAGGAATTGAGATCCCGAAACTTCAGGGAATGGATGGCGGGACCCTCTTCATTCAGCCACTGTCCGGTGCGGTCTCGGGTAAGGTTCGGATTGAGGCGGGAATCATGAATGACGACAACCACGCCATCGGCGGTGACGGCGGTATCCAGTTCCAGGGTATCGATACCGATGGAAAGGGCGCGGGCGAAGGCCGGCAAGGTATTTTCCGGCGCCAGGCCCCGGGCGCCCCTGTGGCCTTGCGAATCAAAGGTAAGGTTTTCGAAAGCCGAAACTCCAGTGGCGGCGCCCAAGATCCCCACGGCGAAAACTGCCGTCAATCCAAAGCACGCGAAGCCGGGATGGTCCCGCGCGGCCTCAGGCAATTCGTTTCTGTGTTTCCAGATCGAAAAGATGGATATCCTCCCGCTCTACGGCCAAGTGAAGGTTTTCACCGGCCTTCAGGTCACGGGTTCCGCTTAGCCGGATGGTCAGGTCTGTCTGGTCGGAACCGAAATGACCGTGAACCATGGTGTCGGCGCCCAACTGTTCGATCAGGGCAACGCTTATGTGCATGGTATTCTCACCGATACCGGACAGGCGAAGGTGTTCTGGACGAATGCCCAGAATTACTTCCCGCCCTGTATGCCCGGCCAGGCCATTAGCCGGCAGGGCAAGCTGGTTGCCGCCGGGAATTTCCAATCCTTCCGTCCCGATCCGGGCATTGATGAAATTCATTGACGGCGAACCGATGAAGCCGGCGACGAAAACGGATGCCGGTTTGCCATAGAGCTCGATGGGCGTGCCCAACTGTTCGACCACCCCTTCGTTGAGCACCATCAGCCGATGCCCCAGGGTCATGGCCTCAATCTGGTCGTGGGTGACATAGATGCTGGTGACGCCAAGGCGCTGCTGTAACTTCCTGACCTCCATGCGCATTTGAACCCTAAGCTTGGCGTCCAGATTGGACAGGGGCTCGTCGAACAGGAATACGCTGGGTTCGCGGACGATAGCCCGGCCCATGGCCACACGCTGGCGTTGTCCGCCGCTGAGCTGCCGGGGCTTGCGTTTGAGTTGTTCGTCGGTCAACTCCAATATTTCCGCTGCCCGGCGAACCCGCTCTTCGATTTCGCTTTTGGGCAATCCGCGGATTTTCAGCCCGTAGGCCATGTTGGAATAGACATCCATGTGGGGGTACAAGGCATAATTCTGAAATACCATGGCAATGTCCCGGTCCGCCGGTTCCAGGTCATTGACTTTTCGTTCGCCGATGATGATCGTGCCCTCGGTAGTTTTCTCCAACCCCGCGACCATTCGCAGAAGAGTTGATTTTCCACACCCGGAAGGACCGACAAGAACCAGAAACTCTCCGTCGTCAATGTCGACATCCACCCCATGGATGGCCTTGAAGCCATTCGGATAGACCTTCTGGACACCATTCAGTTCCACCCGCGCCATGATTACTTCTCCGTTTCCGTCAGGCCCTTGACGAATAGATTTTGCATAAATACCACAACGGCGACGGGCGGCAGCATGGCCAACAGCGTGGTCATCATGATCAGGTGCCATTCCGGGGATTCTTCCGCCGCTTCCAGCATTTGCTTGATGCCCATGACGATGGTGTACATGCTCTTGTCAGTAGTTACCAACAACGGCCACAGGTATTGGTTCCAGCCATAGATAAACAGGATGACGGACAGTGCCGCGATATTCGTACGCGACATGGGCAACAGGATGTCCTTGAAGAAACGCATGGGGCCGGCACCGTCGATGCGCGCCGCCTCCAGCAACTCGTCGGGGATGGTCAGAAAGACCTGGCGAAACATGAAGGTGGCTGTTGCCGACGCGATCAGCGGTACGCTCAGGCCCCAATAAGAATCAAGCATGCCCAGGTTAGCCACCACTGCGAAGGTAGGCAGGATGCGTACTTCCACCGGCAGCATCAGGGTGATGAAGATCATCCAGAAAAACCCCATGCGGAAGGGGAAGCGGAAGTAGACGATGGCAAAGGCGGAAAGAAGCGATATGGAAATTTTGCCGACGGTGATCATCAGCGCCATGATCAGGCTGTTGATCAACATCAGGCCTACCGATTGTTCCCGTGCATTCCCCACACCTACGGTCAGGGCATCCTTAAGATTGGCGAAGAACTGCCCGCCGGGAAGCAGAGGTAGTGGGACCTGGGTGATTCGCACCGCATCGTGGCTGGCGGCGACAAAAGTGACCCAGATGGGGAAGGCGACAACGGCGATACCCAGAAGGAGCACAAAATGGGACAGGTAGGTCGCCAGGGGACGGTTTTCTACCATCAGTACTCGACCTTCTTTTCGACATAGCGGAATTGGATGACGGTGAGGGAAATAACGATTCCCATCAAAATCACCGATTGTGCCGCCGACCCACCGAGATCAAGGCCGATGAATCCATCATTATAGACCTTGTAAACGAGAATTTCGGTAGCCTTTACCGGGCCGCCCTTGGTTATCGCGTGAATGATTCCGAACGTGTCGAAAAACGCATAAACAATATTCATCACCAGCAGAAAAAAGGTGGTCGGCGAAATCAGAGGGAAGATGATGGTCCAGAAACGCTTAGCCGGCCCGGCGCCATCAATCGCCGCCGCTTCGATAAGGGACTTAGGGATGGACTGCATGCCGGCCAGGAAGAACAGGAAATTGTAGCTGACCTGCTTCCACGAGGCGGCCATGATGACGAGCAGCATGGCCTCGCCGCCGTCCAACCGGTGGTTCCAATCGTACCCAAATCCATCGAGCATATAGGCGACGACCCCCAGGGTGGGATCGAACATGAACATCCACAAGGCTCCCGCTACTACCGGGGCCACCGCGTAAGGCCAGATCAGCAGTGTCCGGTAGATCAATGCTCCCTTGATCACCCGGTCGGCCATGGCGGCAAGGAGCAAGGCCGCGGTCATCGCCAGGAAGGCAACCATGAATGAAAAAAAGATAGTGCGCCCAAAGGTATCCAGGTAGAGGTCGTCTTCAAACAACAGGACGAAGTTCTCGAACCACACGAACCGGGAACTGAGCCCGAAGGCGTCCTCGACCAGGAAAGATTGATAGAGGGCCTGGCTGGCGGGCCAAATGAAAAAGATCACCGTGATGATGATCTGCGGAGCTACCAGCACAAAGGGCAGCACCGACGGCCCGAAGTGTACCCGTTTCAACATATCAAGAAATCAACCGCCAAGTGGACGGAATCCCGACCCTGGCCTGCCGCCCGGGGTCGGGATTCACTTGCCAGCGAGAAGGATCTACTTGTTGGCTCTCTCGAACTTTCTCAAGAGCTTATTACCGCGGCTAGCAGCATCGTCCATCGCCTGCCCAGCACCCTTGGAGCCGTTCCAGATGGCTTCCATTTCTTCGTTCAGGATATCCCTGATCTGAACGAAGTTGCCGAAACGCAGACCCCTGGAATTGGGTGTCGGCGTATTCAGGCTGAGTTGCTTGATGGCGGTGTCCGTGCCCGGGTTCCTGTCGTAAAAACCCTGCTTTTTAGAAAGCTCATAGGCCGGCGTGGTGATCGGAACATACCCTGTTTCCTGATGCCACCAAGCCTGTACTTCCGGTGACGACAGATAGGTCATGAACTTGGCGACACCCTTGTAGTCGTCGGCGGGATGGCCCTTCAGCACCCAAAGGGTGGCGCCGCCGATGATCGAGTTCTGTGGCTTGCGGGCGATCTTAGGATAGTAAGGAAGCATGGCTTGTCCAAATGCAAACTTGGCCTGCTTCTTGATACCGCCGTAGTAGGCGGATGAGTTCAGCCACATGGCGCATTCGCCGTTGGTGAACAAGGGCAGACTGTCGCCGCGGCGGCCGCCATAGACAAAGGTCTTGTCCTTGGTCCAACTGGCCAGGTTCGAAAGGTGCTTCTTCACGGCCCCATTGTTGAAGGTGAAGGTGGTATCGATTCCGGCAAAACCGTTTTCCTTGGTTCCAAGGGAAATGTTGTGCCAAGCGCTGAAATTCTCGATCATTACCCAGGACTGCCAGCCGAAGGAAAACCCGCACTTGTAACCGGCAGCCAGCAGCTTATCGGAGGCGGTTTTCACCTGCGGCCAAGTCTCGGGCGGCGAAGAAATTCCGGCCTTGGCGAAGGCGTCCTTGTTGTACCAAAGCACCGGAGTCGAGCTGTTGAAAGGCATGGAAAGCAGCTTGCCCTGGGGGGTCTGGTAATAGCTGATCACCGCCGGCAGATAGACGGACTTGTCAAAGGGTTCGCCGGCGTCGATCATCATCTGTTCGACGGGGTATACGGCGCCTTTGGCCGCCATCATGGTCGCCGTGCCGACTTCGAATACCTGAACGATATGGGGCTGCTTCTTGGCCCGAAAGGCGGCGATGGCCGCGGTCATGGTTTCCGTATAGTTGCCCTTGTAAACGGGGACGATTTTATAGTCGGACTGGGTGGCATTAAAATCATTGGCGATCTTGTTGACCCGTTCACCGTTGACGCCGCCCATGGCGTGCCACCATTGAATCTCGGTAGCGGCCGAAGCCGCGCCGGTGGAACCGGCGAGTACGGCGACAACCGCGGCCGTCAAAAGCCTGCTTGAAACTTTCATCAGGTACCTCCCTGGTAATTGTCTGTTTCGAACGAGACACGAAGTGCCCGTGTCTCGCGATCCCCATCCGCATCTCCCTGCGATCCAAAAAACCATGATCGGACCGGTATGGGTCCAATCTTCCGGCTGTTTTGCCATGGGGAGTTGATTGAGGAGAAACGTTATCAACATTTCGAAAGAATGCCATCACAAATTTCAATTTACCCGTAGATCGATTCAGCAGTCACTGAGCCGCGTGGTTCGAGGGCCACTTCAGGATGCCTGGGTGATTTCGATTGCTTTACCGGCCATTGCCGCTTAACCGGTGATCTGGCAAACTGGGATCCCATGACTAACGGAAACAGGTGGCATGCCGATATTGAATTTGGATGAAATGCGCGGCTTGGCGGAGCGGGTGCTGGTTGCCGCCAAGACCTCGCCGGAAAACGCCGCTAGCGTGGCGCAAGCCTTGGTGGCGGCGGATGCCGACGGACTGGCGTCCCATGGGCTTTCCCGGCTGCCCGCTTTTGCCGATCAGGCGGTGTCGGGCAAGGTAGACGGATTCGCCGTACCCGAAGTGACCCGGCCCAAACCGGCGGCGGTGCGGGTGGACGCCCGCTCGGGATTCGGCTTTCCAGCCATCGCCGCTGGTCTGGCGGAAGCGCAAAAGGCGGTAAGGGAAACGGGTGTCGTCGCCGTTGCCGTCGGCCGGTCGCACCAATCCGGCGCCGCCGGTTTTCATGTGGAACGCATGGCGGAAAAAGGGCTGGTGGCCCTATCTTTCAACAATTCGCCGGCCGGGCTGGGCCCATGGGGCGGCAACCGCGCCCTTTACGGCACCAACCCCATCGCCTTCGCCTGCCCCCGGGGATCGCCGGGCGCTCCCCTGGTCATCGACCTGTCCCTGAGCAAGGTGGCGCGGGGCAAGATCAAGTTGGCCGCCGACCAGGGGGAACCCATCCCGGCTGGCTGGGCGGTGGACAAGGACGGCAACCCGACCACCGACGCCAAAGCGGCCATGGCCGGGACCATGCTGCCCATGGGCGACGCCAAGGGCGCGGCGCTGGCCCTGGCGGTGGAAATCCTCTCCGCCGCGTTGACCGGATCCAACTTCGGCTTCGAGGCCAGTTCCTTTTTCACCGCCGAAGGGCCGCCGCCCCATGTGGGCCAGTTCTTCCTGGTCATCGACCCGGCAACTTTTGGCGACGGCTTTGCCGAACGGGTAGAGGGCTTATTGCAGGCTATTTTAGTCCAGCCGGGCACCCGCCTTCCCGGCCAGCGGCGCCTGGAAAACCGGGAAAGGGCCCAGGCCCAAGGGGTGGAGATTCCCGATACTCTATATCAGGACCTGATCCGGCGGGCGGGTGGGCAAGCCTAAGCCCGATCGGTGGGAACCCTTCTCCTGGGCCGAAAACCAGTGCAAGCCGCCGTTCCGGTTGTCCACGAGCCCAACACCATGCCGCCCCGGTGGTGGCGCAGGTTCACAATCCAATAGGCCTCGCCTTCCGGTCAGGGAGACGGCCCGAAAAGCTGACTAAGAAAAATCCCAGATTCTACCTATCCAGGGCCAATCCTCAGGATCAGTCCGATGACGTTTTTTCGGCCAGCATTAGTTCCACGGCCTCGGATATCTGCAGCCACAGGGCATAGCCTTCGGCTTCCCCGTTGTCACGCAGTTCCGTCGCCCGGATCTTGGCCTGCCGAATCGCATCGTCGCCGAACCTGTTAATGAGGTGCCGGGCTGCGGTTTCGGTATTATTATTGGCGCTCAAAAGAGCCCTCCCGTGAAGCGCCATCGGCGCTCCCTATGATGATTACCCCCCGAATTTGAACCTCCGCTTTCCTCGTGGTGGCGGGCAAAGCGAGGATATTTATCCACCAGTTTTCAATAGGAACCCGCGCCGGTCCATGACCTGGGTCAAATCCGGGAGTGAGGTAACTTTTTCACAAGCATTTTCAAAGCTTGTCCGGGGCGGTATAATCGAAAGCCTGAGCAAACCGGCGGGAAGGGTTTGTGCTCAGTTCCCTGTAAAGCAGGAAATAAATAAAGTATAGAAGGAGGCGTATTGTAGATGACGCACCTACCAGTTAAATAAAAAATATAGTAATATAAGTTATTCTTTATGTATAAAGTAACTTAGACAATATGTACGGCAGTTGTTTTTTTGTTTATTAGATTTCGTCTTCGTTGATTCGGTTGTTAGGTGCACGGAAGGCAGTTAATGTCCATGCTCAGAGGCTCCAGCGAAAGGATTACTTGTTTCAACTGCCAACATCGGGAGCGTTCCGAATGGGGTGTGCTTACTGAAAAAGAACTTCAGGGTTTGGATAGTGGTAAAATTTGCCGCGAATACTTTCCCGGCGAGGCCATCTTTCTCGAAGGCGATCCCTGCCTTGGCGTTTATTGTGTGGAGCGGGGCCTAGTCGGGGTGCGCAAAACCGATGCGGAAGGAAACTCCGTTCTGGTGCGTATCGCCAATTCGGGTGACACCCTGGGCTACCGGCCCTTTCTGGCCGGCGATGTCCATCGGGGGACGGCGGAGGCCCTGAAGCCCACCATCATCTGCGCGATCAGTGGATCCACCGTCAGGCGCCTTCTGGCTGAAAACCCTAGTCTTGGGCTGCAGTTCCTGGAGCGGACGGCAAAGGCCCTGGGCGACGCGGAGGAGAAATATTTCCAGAACGTCACCCTGCCTGTCCGCGCCCGGCTGGCCCACCTGTTGGTGGTATTGAAGGACCGGTATGGCACCGTCGCCGAAGACGGTTCCCTGACCATGGAATTGCCCATGTCCCGCCAGGACCTGGCGGCGTTGATCGGCACTCGGCCGGAGACCATGTCCCGCGCAGTCCGCCAGTTCGAAGAAGATGGCATCGCCCAATTCAAGGGCCGTAAGGTGCATATCCGGGATACCCGGGACCTCTTGGCGGAATTATAAATCCTTATGAAAAAATCCGTCGTCCCCTCAGAGTCCGTCCGAGAAATTCATGAGGGATAACAGTATCTCGTTATTCTCCTCAGCATGAGCCTGATACTGGCCAGGCGGATGAATGCGAGAGCCGTCCGGTTGAGGTTTTCGTAGTCCTTGGCCAAGCGCCG
>JAJRSS010000275.1 GCA_024278615.1 Alphaproteobacteria bacterium | reverse complement strand
CCGGGGAAAAATCGAACATCAAAAAGGGTTCGCCGGCGGTCTTCTGACGATAGGTGGCGATGATAATATTGGGCGGCGTACCGATCAGGGTGACCAACCCACCCAGGATGCAGCCGAAGGAAAGAGGCATCAATAACAGCGCCGGTGAACGCTTGGCCTTCACCGCCGACTGAATGGCGACCGGCATCAGCAGCGCCAGGGCGCCCACGTTGTTCATGAACGAAGACAACACCGCCCCCAGGCCGGCGAGAGAGGCAATATGGGTGGTGGGCCGGGTGGAGAACCGGCTTAAAGTCCGGGCAATGATATCCGTCGCACCCGCATTGGAAAGGGCCCGGCTGAGAATCAGCACCACGGCCACCGTGACCGTCGCCGGATGGCCAAATCCGGAAAAAGCATCCGCCGCCGGCACGACACCGGCAAGGACAGCGGCCATGAGAGCGACGAACGCAACCACGTCATAGCGAAAACGCCCCCACATGAAGAGGATCAGGATCGCCGCCAAGATGGAAAGGATAATCGCTTGGGGGCCGGTCATTTCATCCTCCCATCACTTCCCCGGGCAAGTCGCCAGCCGTGTATACCGGCAATTCGCGTCACAGGCGCGAAGCCTGAAAGCAGGATCGAATTATCCCACCCTTACCGAGGTACTATTGTACGGGATCAAACCCAGGGACAGTTGGAATTCCGGTCGCCGAAGGTCTTGCCCGTTTGGTAGCGATCCAGGTGGAAGGGTTTCAACTCTTCCGGTTCATTGCCCCCAATAAGCATTTTGGCGACCAGCTTGCCGACACCGGTCATTTTGAAGCCGTGGTTTGAATCGGCGATCATGTAGGCGTTGGGCAGGATCCAGTCGAAAACGGGCACATTGTCGGGGGTGAAGGCGCCGACGCCGCCGTTGGGCCGCTTGCTGAACCTGTCGCGGCACCCTTCGAACCGGCCCATCAACTGGCCCATGGCCGAGGTGAAATAGTCGGCGAATTCAGGCTCCGCCCAATACTCCCGGTTGGCATGGCCATAGGGATCCACGGTCGCCTCCGGTCCCAACTTGATGGGAATGGTGCCGCCCTGTATGCCCATCTTATCGAACAGCCGTTCGGCGCCGTTCTTCCAATAGACATACAAATGGTCGGACATTTCCTTGCCGGTGTTGCTGTCGATGACCGGCGTATTCATCAATTCAACGTGCAGCACCGGTGGATCGAGATCGCGGGCATCCCGGTAGGGGGTATCCATATAGACGTCCCCTTCGAGAAGACGCCAATAGGTCCACATGTCCTGGTCCTTGGCCAGTCCACCGTCCGGATAGCGCACGTCCAGTTTCATTTCCTGGCCCAGCATCCGCCAGTGCTTGGGCATCCAGGCGCCGGTGCAGACGATGACCGCATCGCAGGCAATGTCGCCCATGTTGGTGTGGACCTTGGTTACCTCGCCGCTGGTAATATCGTAACCGATCACGTCCACGCCCCAATGGCACTGGACCCCATGGCGCTGGCATTTTCGGGTAAATCCTTCGACCATCTGCAAGGTGCCGGCGTAGCCGCTGATTTTTTCGTGCAACACGACGCCCACCGGACCGGTCTTGAAGTCGGGCCAGTAACGTTTCAGAAACTTGTGCGCGTCCTTACCCACATAGATGTCCGAATGGTAATCCACCGCATTCTGGCTCTTGTGGATTTTGGCGTAGTCATCGATCTGGTTTTCTTCGCCGCAGGAAATGTAGCCCACCTGCTGGAAGGCGAAATTGATCGGATCATGCATCCATACGTCCACCGAATGGCGCAGGATGGCGTGCAGGGGCTCGGTCATATAAAAATTCCTGACGCACCCGCAGGCGATCCCCGTCGCACCGTGACCGGGCCCGGATTTGTCCAGCAAAACGATATCGGCGCCGCTGCCCTTGCCGGTGGCTTCCAGTTCCATGGCCAAGTGCCAAGCGGTGCTCAATCCATGCACGCCGGCGCCGACGATCACGTATGTGGCCTTCTCCGGTGGTTGCGTGGGTTCCGCGGGGGCGGGTACGTGAGGGGGTAAAGCCATAGGTTTCTCCCTAATTATTCACCCCGGAAAGGCAGGTTTCCGGGGATGGATTTTTTGACCCTAAGCTCCTTTCAAGATGCCGTAAAGCCCCTTGCCGGGCACCCGGCGAAACGCCCTAAATTGTTGCAATCGCGACGATTTTAGCTGAAACTTGCTTGCTGGAATTTCCTCCTTTGGCCGCCCCCGGCCAATCAAACGGAATACGGAACATGGCCCGAAGAGGACACCGAAAACCGCGGCGAAAAGACGGCGGTTTCCAACAATTACCGCCCAGGGTGGTGCGCAACCCCTTTGACCCGGTCCGCGTTCTAAACAGCGAACAGGTCGAAAAAATTCACCACGCTTCCATGACCCTGTTGGAAACCATGGGAATGGATTTTCTGGATGATGACGCTCGTGAAACCCTGCGCCGGGCCGGCGCCCAGGTCGAGTCGGGCGGCAACCGGGTGCGCATGGACCGGGGCATGGTTCTGGAAGCCATTGCCAAGGCGCCGTCTCAATTCACCCTCACCCCCCGCAACCCGGCACGCCAAGTCACCATCGGCGGCGATAATGTGGTTTTTTGCAGCGTCGCCAGCGCGCCCAACTGTTCCGACCTGGACGGCGGAAGGCGGGTGGGAAATTACCGGGATTTCAACAATTTCCTGAAGCTGACCCAATCGATCAATATCATCCATGTTCTGGGCGGCTATCCGGTGGAGCCGGTGGACCTGCCGGCGGAAACCCGCCACCTGGATTGCTATTACAGCGCCCTGACCCTGATGGACAAGGTCTGGCACCCCTATGCCCTTGGTACTCGGCGGTGCGCCGACGCCGTTCACATGTTATCCATCGCCACCGGGCGGTCGCCGGACCAGCTTCGGCGGCAGCCGGGGTTGTTTACGGTGATCAACACCTCTTCGCCAATGCAGATCGACGCCCCCATGCTGCAGGGGTTGAAGGAATTGGCGCTGGCCGGGCAGGCCATCGCCGTCACGCCGTTTACCTTTTCCGGGGCCATGAGCCCGGTGACCCTGGCCGGCTCCCTCGCCCAACAGAACGCCGAAGCCCTGGCCACCATCGCTTACGCCCAGATCATCGCCCCGGGTGTGCCCTGCATCTATGGCGGCTTCACCTCGAACGTGGACATGAAAAGCGGCTCGCCGGCGTTCGGCACCCCCGAATATGCCCGCGCCACCATCGCCGGAGGCCAACTGGCCCGCCGCTATCGCCTTCCCTACCGATCGTCCAATGCGAATACGGCCAATGCCCTGGGAATCCAGGCGGGGTATGAGTCCATGATGTCCCTGTGGGCGGCGGTAATGAGCGGCGCCAACTTGGTCATGCACGGCGCCGGGTGGCTGGAAAGCGGGCTGGTGGCTTCGTTCGAAAAAATGATTATTGATACGGAACTGTTACAGATGATGGCCGAGTTCCTGGCGCCTATCCAGGTTGATGAAAATACCCTGGCCCTGGACGCCATTCTGGAAGCCGGACCCGGCGGGCATTTCTTCGGCACCGCCCACACCCTGGAACGTTACCAGACCGCGTTCTATCAGCCCATAATCTCCGACTGGCGCAATTTCGAAAGCTGGCAGGATTCAGGAGCCATGACGGCGGCCGAAAAGGCCAATGCCGTGTACAAGGTAATTCTGGATGCCTATCAACCGCCGGCGCTGGACCCTGGAATTGACGAGGAGCTGAAAGCATTCGTGGAACGGCGGCGGGGTGAAATTCAGCGGATGGCGTGACCATTGAATTTTCCTTAATGGGCAATGGCCGTTCACTTGACCATGGACGCGGCGGCGGAAGCTGATTACCTTTGTCCCTGGCGCGGAGGACCGAGATCATGGCGGAAGAAGACGAAGCCCAAGAAGAGCCGGAAGCCGGCCCGGAAGCATCCTCGGATTCCGACAGTGAAGAGTCGACGGAGAAGAAGGACCTGGATGCGGTCTACGATATTCCCGTGCGGGTTTCCACCGTCCTCGGCAAGGTCGATATCCCGGTCAGCAAGCTGATGGCCCTAGAAAAAGGCGCGGTGGTTGAACTGGACAAAAAGGTGGGCGACGCGGTGGAAATTTTCGTCAACAGCCAGTTGGTGGCGCGGGGAGAACTGATCGTGTCCGATGGTCAGTTGGGCGTCACCATGACCGAGATCATCAAGAGCAACCTGCGCAAGACCTGAACCCGCCGGCCAGTTCAATCCTGATCGCTCAACCCTGTATCCGGGACAGGCAGCACTGGCAGATCCTTGGGCTTGAAGAAAAACCGGATCGCCATCTCACCATAACCGGAAAACAGGTAGCCGCCGTTGCGGCGCAATACGCCCTGGCGGTCGGCCCGGTAGGCGGCGGGCAGGGCGTACCACGGCATGCCCGGCTGTTCGTGGTGGACGACGTGCAGGTTCAAATTCAGGTACAACAGGCGGGTCAAGGGACCGGCCTCGACAACGGCGGTGCGGTGGCCCTGTTGGCCGGCGGGCCGGTGTTCGGCGTAGGAGCGCATTAGGGTCAGCGACAAGCCCGGATACACCGCCAGCAGGAAATAGCTCCAAAAGGAAATGCCGTAGACGGCCGTCACCCAGTAGAGCACCAGGGCGACGCCCAATCCGTGGCCCAGCCAGACACGCCTGGCATCCCCGCCGCCCGACAGAATACGCCGGATTTCGGTGCTCCAAAACCGGACCAGGGTAATCGCCGGGCCAAGGATCAGCCGGCCCGGCATGGTGTTGTTGAACACCAGCGCGCGCCGGGTGAACGCATTCATGCGCCGCCATTTTTCCCGGGTCACGTAATAGGATTCCGGGTCGTCGAAGGGGCAGGTCAGCCGGCCGGTCCGGTGGTGTTGCAGGTGGCTGTCCCGGTAAATGGGATAAGGCATCCACAAACCCAGGGGCGGCGTCGCCAGGGCCTGGTTGAAAAGCCGGGACCGGGTGGGGTGACCGTGAAGTATTTCATGCTGGAGGGAGCCGTGCCAGGCCACCAGCCAGCCGCCCAGGGGAAACACAACCCACCAGGGCAAGGCGTTGAAATTCCAGGTCAGCAGCCCCCAGCCGCCGTAAACGGCCAGGACCACCAACCAGGTAGGCCCTTCCGCGCTCAACCAAAGACTGCTCCAAAAACTGGTCCAAAGACCGGCGGATCTCGCCGTCCCGGGAGGGAATTGTGTTTTCGTTTGCGTGTCCATGGATTTGCCCAACCCGCCCCTTGCCGGCCAATGCTTTTCGCATCCATGGATATTCTCGCGTCGAAAGAGAGTTTACACAACGCGGGAACACGAACATTCCTGAGATAATGTTCATTATAATCCATGCAGTTGATTTTTCACATCATATACGATAATCAGTCATAACGAACAGAAAAGCCAAACGGGGAGGACACCATGGACCGCCGGGAAACGGCGCGCTTATTTCGCCACCGGCTGGCGGAAGCCATGCAGCGGTCCAACGTCAACCGCTCGGACCTGGCCCGCCGTGTGGGTATCGACCGGTCCACCCTGTCCCAGTTGCTGGCCAGCGAAACGGACCGCCTGCCCCGGGCCGACACGGTGGCCGCCATCGCCGCCGTCCTGCAGGTCAGCCTGGACTGGCTGCTGGGGCTCAGCCGGGAGGAAAAACTGGGCGCCGACATCCTGCATGAGTCCCTGGAGGTGGCGCCGCGCACGCCGGCCGACGAAGGTCTGGCCCGCTGGCACCGGCAAGCGGCCGGTTACAAAATTCGCTACGTGCCCGCCACCCTGCCCGACATGGTCAAGACCGAAGCCGTCACCCGCCATGAATTCGGCAGCTTCGCGGTCAAGACCACCGACCAGGCGATCACCGCCAGCGAGGAAAACCTGGCCCACATGCGCCGGCCGGAAACCGACGTCGAAGTCTGCACGTCCACCCAGAACCTGACCGGTTTCGCCGGCGGCGAAGGCGTCTGGGCGGGGCTGCCCGCCGGCGATCGCCTGGATCAACTGGACCGCATGGCCGCCCTGGCCGAAGAACTGTACCCTTCCCTGCGCATGTACCTGTTCGACGGCCTGACCCATTTCTCGGTCCCCTACACCGTCTTCGGCCC
This sequence comes from Alphaproteobacteria bacterium, assembly GCA_024278615.1. Taxonomy (GTDB): domain Bacteria; phylum Pseudomonadota; class Alphaproteobacteria; order Rhodospirillales; family 2-02-FULL-58-16; genus JAJRSS01. Next base: position 18,653 of record JAJRSS010000275.1, on the reverse strand, counting down.
CCAGCGCGCGGCCATATATGTGGGCCAGATGTATTTCGTCTTCAACACCACCGAACACATCCGGGTGCTGTCCCGCCATTTCGACGACCTGATCCGCGCCGCCGTGGTGCAGGCCCCGGATGCCCCCGCCTACCTGCGCCGCCTTCGGGATGAACTGGCCGCGGCCTGAACGCGCCACGGCCCACAACCACGAGAGGATCCGCCATGAGCACCGACGCCCCTTTTCCTATCCGCACCGGCGGTTGTTTGTGCGGCGCCGTCCGCTATGAGGTGCGGGGCCGTTTGCGCCACGTCATCAACTGCCACTGCGGCCAGTGCCGGCGCACCCATGGCGCCTTCGGCCCCTATTCCAACGTCGCCAAAAGCCACTTGGCCCTGGTCGAGGAAAAAGGCCTCGCCTGGTACCGATCTTCGCCCCGGGCCAAGCGCGGGTTCTGCAACACCTGCGGGTCCAGCCTGTTCTGGAGCGCCGGGGACACGGACACCATCAGCATTTCCGCCGGCACCCTCGATCAGCCGACGGGCCTTCGCACCATCGGCAACATTTTCGTTGACGACAAGGGCGATTTTTATAACCTGCACGATGACCTGCCCGGTTTCCCCGCCGGCTCCAAGGGCGCCCTGGACGGGGATACTTCGTGATACTCCAGGCCAGCCTGGAGATGTATGCCCTGCCCGGCCTGGAAGACGAAACCGAAGCCTGGTGGCGGGGCCTGGCCGGGCACTTCGAGGCTGCCGGCCTGCAAGATGTTCCCGCCGCCCTCGGCCACGGGGAAGAAACGGTTTCCCACTGGCTGTCGCCGGACCTGCTGTTCAGCCAGACCTGTGGCTATCCCCTCACTCACCACCTGGCCGGCAAGGTCCGGGTGGTAGCGACGCCGTGCTACGGCGCACCGGGCTGCGCCGGCCCCCTGTACGGCAGCCGGGTGATCGTTGCCGCCGGCTCGCCGGCCCGGCGGATGGCGGACCTGAAAGGCGCCCGGGCGGTAATTTCCAGCCCCACCTCCCAATCGGGCTTCAACTGCCTGCGCGCCCTCGCCGCGCCCTTGGCGGAAAACGGGCGCTTTTTTCGCCAGGTGCTGACCAGCGGCGGCCACCTGAACAGTATTGCCATGGTCGCCCAAGATAAAGCGGACGTGGCGGCCATCGATTGCGTCACCCATGCCCTGCTGGCCACCCACGCGCCGGAAAGGCTGGCGGGAACCCGGGTCCTGTGCGACACCGAAAAGGTCCCGGGCCTGCCCTATATCACCGCCCTCGGCCTTGGCGCCGACGGCCTGGAACGTTTGCGCGGCGGCCTGCGGGCGGCGCTCGACGACGCCAAGCTGCGCCCCGTCCGCCAGGCCCTCAAACTGACCGGCATGGAAGTCCTGGACGAGGACGCCTATCAACCCATCCTGGAGATGGAGAAACGGGCGCGGTCGCTGGGTTATGGGGAAATGGGGTAATCCGCGCATCTCCAATCGATTAACCAAGTCCATCCGAATCTTCGTCACAGCCGCCTTCCTCGGGAAAACAAAAATCATGTCGCAGGGGGCAAAGGAAATTCCCCGCGACCGTGGCTTTCTTACGCCTTCGGCAATCACATGAGCCCGCGCCATGCCCCGCGACCCTCAAGCCAGCCGCCGCCGCGCCGGCCGGGATAAGCAATCCCCGCCACCCGTCGCCCCGGGCGGATTGGAAGGCGGCCGTTTCAAACCCCTGACCGAACCCGGCGTCGCCCGCATCATCGATGCCGCCAAGGAAGTGCTGGAACGCACCGGCATCGAGGTCATGCCCAGCCCCTGCCGCGAAGTGTTCCGCCAGGCCGGCTGCCCCGTGGACGGCGACGCCAACCGGGTATTCATCCCGGCGAAGCGCGTCGACTGGGCCCTGGGCGTCGCCGCCAACACCGTCTTGCTGGCCGGGCGCAAGCCACGGCATGACCTCGACCTGGGCGGCACCCGGGTGTACATGGGCACCGGCGGCCAGGCGGTAAACGTCATCGGCCTGGACGGCGCCTACCGGCAATCGGTGCTGGCCGACAACTATCACATCGGCCGGCTGGTGGACCGATTGGAACACATCCACTTCTACTGCCGGCCGGTGGTCAGCCGCGATGTCGGCATGGACGATATCGACGTCAACCAGTTCTACGCCGGGCTGGCGGCGACTTCCAAGCACGTCATGGCCAACGCCTACGCCCCTCATTCCCTGCCGGCGCTGCGCCGCATGGGAGAGATGCTGGCCGGCGGGGCGGCGGCCTTCGATGCCCGGCCGGTGCTGTCGTTCACCAATTGCTGGACCGTCAGCCCGTTGCGCTACGCCACCGAGACGGTGGAAATCCTCGACGCCATCGTCGCCCACAAAATGCCGGTGGTGATTTCGTCGGCGCCCCAGGCCGGCGCCACTGCGCCGGCGGCGTTGGCCGGAACCCTGGTGCAGATCACCGCCGAACAGCTTTCCGGTTTTGTCTACGTCAACCTGCTCAACGAAGGCCATCCGCTGATCATGGGCTGCGTGCCGGCCCAGGCCGACCTGCGCACCGGATCGTTCACCGGCGGTTCGGGGGAATTCGCCCTGATGAACGCCGCCTGCGCCCAGATCGCCCAGGCGCTCAACCTGCCGCTCTATAATTCCAGCGGCATCGCCGACGCCAAGCTGCCCGACGTCCAGGCCGGGGCGGAAAAGGGCATCACCACCCTGGCCGCCGCCCTGGCCGGGTCCAACTTCGTCCACCATTCCGCCGGCATGCTGGAAAGCCTGATGACCGTCGCCTACGAACAATACGTCATCGACAACGACATCAACGGCGCCGTGATGCGCATGGTGCGCGGCATCGAGGTCACCGATGAAACCCTTTCCATCGGCGTGATCGACGACGCCTGCACCGGCGCCGGGCATTTCCTCGGCCACCCCCAGACCCTGGCGCTGATGAATTCCGAATACCTGTACCCGGAAATCATGGACCGCCGCAGCCGGGACGACTGGCAGGCGGAAGGCGCCATGGACATTCGCGACGCGGCCCGCGCCGCCGCCGCCAGGATCCTGGCCGAACATTACCCGCGGGTGATCCCGCCCGGCGTGGATGCGGAACTGCGGCGGCAATTCAATATCCTGCTGCCCGAAAGCGAAATGAGGGCCGGATGATAGAAGACAGAGACCAGAGAACAGATTCATATCACTGACCGCTGAACGCTGTTTGAGACAAAATGCGGCGAAAAAGCACGAAAAGGCGCGTAAAAAGCCGGTTTTAGCCCGGCAAAAACAGGCCAACCCATTGATTTAGTTGAAAATACGCTGAAATCACCTAGGAATATGTGCGCATTTGTACTCATTTGTCATCATTTTCCAGGTTAAACCATTGAAAAAAAAGAAACCCATTTGCGACATTCCAACACGCCATTTTTGCCACCAAGGATGCGGTCCCGCCCGACTTCTTGGGACCATCCACCGACTCCCGATAGTTACGTTAAAGAACAAAACAGGAACTTATGCCTGTTGGCGGCATGAGTCAAGAGGGGCGCGCGGGTAACCCGCATCCCTACCGCGATCTTAATTGTGTGTCCCTTTAATCATGGCGCGAGAGCCGACAATGACGGCGGGAGAGCCGCGATCTTGAAACGCCCTAAAAATTTGGCGCCAAAAAAGCAGGTCTTGTGATTCTTGTGATTTTAGCGTCAAACTGGTGTAATTGCTCTTCGCAAGGGGAAAAAAGGCGAAACAGGCTCCAGGGGGAAACGGGCATGTCGCTGACCAGCTTGAAGGATGGGCTCAGGACCGGCATCAACGGCCTTGATTACGAGCACCGCGAACTTGTCGGGATGATGGAGGCGCTTTGCGACAGCTTTGACGACGCGGGTCCGTCCAGCGAGGTGTCCGATTTGTTCGGCGCGCTTTATGCCGAGGCTTCGGCGCATTTCGCCCTCGAAGAAAGCCTCATGCGGGAAAAAAAGTATGCTTCCTATGAGGCCCACAAGGCCGACCACGAACGGCTGCTGGAACGAATCCGCCAGATGATGGAAGCCTATGAGGACGGCATGTGCGAGGACTGCGGCACCAGCCTGCGCAGGTGGCTGGAAGCGTGGTTCGCGGGCCATGTGGCGAAGGCTGACGCCGGGCTGCGCAGCCTGGCGGAATAGCCGCCGGCTTCGCCCTTCATCCTCGGCCGGGAGCTTGGTTAGGAAAGAGAAGGGTGTCATTCATGAATTTGACCGATGCGCTGCTGGGCGAACACGCCATCATAAACGAGCTGCTTGACCATGTGCGCGGCACGGTCCTGAAGAGCGATGACATCCGGAATATCCAGGGCGCCGTCGCCGCCATGGAGAGGATTGTCGTTTCCCATGCCCGGGCCGAGGAAGATCTGTTGTTTCCCCGCCTCGAACCTCACCTTGGGCAGATGGGGCCGCTTGCCATGATGCGTTTCGAACATAACGCGATCGACGACCTGCTTGAAGCGGCGCGGCGGGAAACCGGCATCGACGCTCTCAAGTCGGTGATCGGCAGGTTTCTGGATCTGGCCCATGACCACTTCCACAAGGAGGAGGCGGTGCTGTTCCCCATGGCCCGGAAATGCCTCGACGAGGCGACCTTGATCGGGCTGGGCGACGAATGGGCGGCGCGCCGGAAGGTCACCGTCGGCGCCCAGGGCTGCTGACCGGGAGAGATCGCCCCCCCTCACCCGCCCCCATGCTCATGCCGGGGCAGGCCGTCGGTGATGTCCAGCCACGGCACTTTTTCGGCGTGGTGAACGTGCATCTTCGGGGTGAAATCCCCAGGGACATCGAAGGCGCCCACCAGCACGTCCATGGGCCACGGTCAGGGGGTCGCCGACAGCCTCGAAGCGGACGGCGCCGCAAAGACAATGGCCGGTGTGGGTGGTTTCGGTCATGAATTTCTCCCCTGTTGACGGATGGCGCCCTAAATCTCCGATGCCGCTTTTTTACCGGAGGCGGCGGCGAGGATATGATCGTCGGCGGCCCGCACCACCTTCGCCATTTCCCCGACGGCGTCCTCGCCGGGCAGGCCTTCCGGGGCCGGCGCCCTGATCAGTTCCATGCACATCTCCCGCGCCTGATCGAAGGCGGTGCGGCGGCCGCTGGCTTCGTAGTCGTCCCGGCCATCGCGGCGGAACACCCGGGGAGTCAACTGGTCGCGGCAGTATTTCAGGGTGTGGGGGCTGTCGAGGAAATGGCCGCCGGTGCGGATGGCCGACATTTCGGCCCAGTTCAGGCTTTCGTCATCGACGCCGGGAACCTGGATAATGCGCCGCAGCATGGCCCCCACTTCGTTGTCCAGCACCGCCTGCACGGGGCTGAACACGGTGGCGCATTCCAACTGTCCCACCCCGCCCAGAATATCCGCCCCGGCCAGGGCGACGGTTTGGCCCAGCAGGGCCCGTTCGGCCATGGACTGGTTGTCGGCGTCGGGGGTGTCGGAACCGGCGCCATAGGTGTGGGTGATGAGGCCGAAGCCGTGCTTCATCACCTGTATGGCCATGCCGGCGGCTTGCAGGGATTCAGTGCAGGACTGCAACGCGCTGCCGGTGCGCATGTCCAGGGTGAACATCAGCGGCGTGGCGATGACCGGCGTTCCCGGGGCCAGCGCATGGGCCATGGTCACCATGGCCAGGATTTCCGCCGCCGCCATGAGCACCATGCCGGAAACGGAAATGGGCGCCGTACCGCCGGCCGACGGCAGGCTGCAGGCATGAATGGGCAGGCCGGCGGCCCCCGCCTGGATGATCACCTCCACATCCATGACCTTGAATTCCAGGGGTGAAAAGGCACAGACGATGCAACTGGTCAGCGGACGGGCGCGCAGTTCATCCTCGCCGCCGGCGGCGATGGCGGCAAGCCGGATCAGGTATTCGATGTTTTCCTTGTTGCAGGGCTGCATCCACACGTGCTTGTCGGTGCGGGCGATCAGGCGGGCATAGCCGTGAATGTCGGAGGTCAGTTCGGGCACGCCGCCCACGAAGGGATGGGCGATGAAACCCACTTCGTCCAGGCCGTTGGCGACGGCGGCGAGGGTATCGACGCCGTCCAGGTCCATGTTGCGGTAGGCGCTGGTATCGGGATCGACATAGCCGTGGGCGCCGGTGCCCGTGCGCATGATGAAGCCGCCGTCCCGGCGCGGCAGGTGGATGTCCCGGCCAGGCCGCTTGCCGCACAGGCGCGCTTCCCCGGGCGTCGCCGCCACGGCTTCCATGACCAGTTCCCGGGGCAGGCGCAGGCGGTCGGCGTCGGATGCCGGTTTGGCGCCGGCCTTTTCCAGGGCCGCCCTGCCTACGGGGTGAACCACCGCGATGCCGTGGCCTTCCAGCAGGTCGAAAGCGCGGGATTTCAGCCACTCCAGGTCATCCCCGCCCAATACGCCGAAACGGGCCCGCCGGGAGGGACCATCGCCGGCGGCATTATCCAGGACAAACGCGTTGGGGGTGGGATGGGTCGGGGCGCGGGCGGTGCGCTTACGCCGCTTCGGGCGCCGGCCCGAAGGCGTGCTTTCCATGGCTGATCCCCTATCCTGCCCCCTGCTCCTCCCCCAGTTTAACCGGGGGAGGAGCCTGGAGGAACCCTCCCTTTAGCTCCAGGGATAGGGGCTGTTGGATACCGGGTGCAGGTCACCCTCGGCGTAGCGGGAAAAACGGAAGGGCTTCATCAGCGAATTGGGATGACCCATCAGGTCTTCGGCGACCAGGGCGCCGACGCCGATCATCTTGTAGCCGTGGTTGGAATCGGCGACCACATAGACGTTCTCATGGAAGCGGTCGAAGACGGGGAAGCTGTCCGGCGTAAAACAGCCGATGCCGCCAGACGGTTAGTTCTTGTATTTGGGCGTCTGGCCTTCGAACCGTTTCTGGCAGAAGGCCAGGGCCGAACACCACATGTGGGCGAACTCATCGCCGACCACGAAGTCGGGGCTTTCCGGACCGTAAGGGTCAACGGCCACATCATCAGGGTTGGTCTCCAACTTGAACGGCATGGCGCCGCCCTGGATACCGCCGAAATTGGTATCGGGCTTGTAGTAAATGCCCCACAACTGATCGGTAATCAGAGAGCCGTCCACGTCCGAATAAAGCGGCGCGTCGGTATCCACGTGGATGACGGGGGGCATGCGGCCGCGGTTGGTTTTCTGCAAATCCGGATCGACACCCAGAGTTCCTTCCTGCAAGGACCAGTACTCCCACATGGGAATATCCGTGTGCATCTTGCCGTCGGCGCCCTTGATATCTACGGTCTTGGGCAGGCCGAGCATGTCCCAGAAGGTTTTCACCCACGGGCCGACGGCGACGACGACGTTTTCCGCCTCGATGACGCCACGGTCGGTTTCCACCGCCGTTACCGCGCCGCCGCCGGTCTTGAAGCCGGTGACCGTGACGCCGGTCAGGATACGGGCGCCGGTGGCTTCGGCCTTGCCGGCCAGTCCGTAAATAGCGGCGGTGTTGTTGGCATAGCCGCCACGCGTTTCATGCAGCACCGAGGTAATGCCTTTGGCCTGCCAGTCATCGAACATGTCCCTCATGTAGGCCATGCTGTCGGCTTCTCCCTCGACAAAGGTGGAGGTGTAGCCGATTTCCTTTTGCTCCTTGGCGATCTGCGCCACGTCGGCATGCATGGATTCGGGACTGATTTGCATGTAGCCCACCCGGTGATAGGAAAACGCCTCCGCATCGCTTTCCCAGATGCCGACGCTGTGGGCCATCAATTCGCGCATGGCCGGCTGGAAATAGTTGTTGCGCACCACGCCGCAGGCAATGCCGCTGGCCCCCGAGGCGATGCCGCCCTTGTCAATGACCAGGATGTCGGTGGCGCCGTCTTCGTTGCGGGGCGTTTGGCCCTTGGCCTGCATGGCTAATCCTAAGTGCCAGGCGGCGGAAAGGCCATGGATACCGGCGCCGATGATCAGATATTTAGCGCGGTTGGGAAATGCCAAGAAAAGCCTCCGTCGCCGGTGTCGATTGGAAAAGGCTTCGTCTAAACCTGCCGCCCCGGGCAGGGGAAAACGATACCCGTGACGACGGAAAGTTTGCGCCTTGCGACCTGGCCGCGACCTGTATGGAATCGGTGAAAAAAGCAGGTGTGCGGGGCCGTTTTTCCTGCTACGCCGTGTAGGGGAATAGCGGGAGGGAACGCATGCCAAAAGGGGATATCCTGAAGGTCGGTATTGCACAGATCGACTGTGCGCTCGGCGGACTGGACGCCAACGAGGACAAGCACCGTCAGATGATCGAACAGGCCCGGGCCGCCGGTGTCGATATTCTGGTCTTTCCGGAACTGTCCCTGACCGGATATCAGATCGGTCCGAAAACCATTTCCGCCGCCATGCGGGCCGACGATGCGCGCCTTGTCCGCCTGGCCCGGGATGCCGGCGAGATGATGGTCATCGCCGGCTTCGTCGAAGAGGGCTATGCCGCCCAGTTCTTCAACTCGGCCGCCGTGCTGCACCAGGGCGAAGTGACGTTCATCCACCGCAAGCTCAACCCGGCCACCTATGGCAACCTGGAGGAAGGCAAGTATTTCGCCACCGGCCGTTACGTGGAAACCTTCGACATGGGCGACACCTTTACCGGCGCGATCATGATCTGCGCCGACCTGTGGAACCCAGCATTGGTTCATCTGGCCGCCCTGCACGGCGCGACCCTGTTGATCTCGCCCGTATGTTCCGCCCACGGTTCGGTCAGCGGCGACTTTTCCAACCCGGACGGATGGGCGGCGACCCTGCATTTTTACGCCATGATCTACGGCATGCCGGTAATCATGGCCAACCGGGTGGGCCGGGACGGAAACTTGGTTTTCTGGGGCGGATCATCAATCCTTGATCCGCAAGGCAGAATCATCGCCGAAGCGAAGGGCGATGAAGAAGCGCTGATCATCGGCGAGCTGGATTACGCCCAGGTGCGCGAGGCCCGCTTCCGCCTGCCGACGGTGAGGGATTCCAACCTGGCCCTGATCAAGCGCGAGATCAATCGCCTGACCGGCTTGGTCGGCATACCCAAGGCGCTGCGCAAGCGGTAGCAAATGCCCGGATCCGCATTTTCCGCGCTGTCACTGCCGCGAAAGCAGGAGGGCGGGAAATGAGCGTGGTTTGGTTCGGCGAAAGTTCAGCGCACGATGACGCAGGTACACTTGGCCAACGCGGCGACCTTGTGTGACACGCTGCCCAGCAGGAACGATTCCACTTCGCCGATGCCCCGGCTGCCCATGACGATCAAATCCATGTTGTTGTTGTTGGCGAAGTCGACGATGGTGCGGGCCGGCTTGCCTTCCTTGACCTGGGTCTTGACGTCTTTGATGCCGGCTTCCTTGGCGATTTTCTTTGCTTCCAAAAGGATTGATTCGGTCATTTCGTCGAGCACGTACTTGGGCTCGCCCATGAGGTTTTCCGCCATCAGGTACTGCTTGAGCTGGGGCGTCACTTTGTACTGACGGGTGACCGTTAACAGGTAGATGGCGGCGCCCTCGGTCTTCGCGGCCATCTCGCAGGCTACCTTCGCCGCTTTCAATGCGTGCTCGGAACCGTCCAACGCGACCAATATTTTCTTGAACAAGACTTCCGATCCTTTCATTCCAACCGGTCTTAAAACCAGACCTATTCGGCGCCCGGGTTGGTGGCGTCCACCGCCGCCTCCGCCGCCGCCGCTTCCGCCGCCGCCGCCCTGGCCCGGGCTTCCATCGCCACCAGTTCCGCCGCCGCCGCTTCCGCCGCCATTTTATTGGCCCGGGCCATCTTGGTCAGCCGGGTCCGGTCCTTTTCGACCGCGCTGGGCACCGAGATGACCGGTTCCACCGCCCTGAGTTCATCCAGCGGGATATGACAGGCGATGATGTGCCGGTCCCTGTCGATCTGTTCCGGCGGTGGTTCATTGTCGCAGATATCGCCAAGGTGCCGGTGACAGCGGGTGGAGAAAGGGCAGCCCTTGGGCGGGTTCATGACGCTGGGCAGGTTGCCTTCCAAGACGATGTGGCGCTTGTTGATTTCCGGATCGGCGATGGGCACGGCCGACAGCAAGGCCTCGGTGTAGGGGTGGTAAGGCGGCGCGAAGACCTCGTCGGTTGTGCCCCGCTCCATGATCTTGCCCAGGTACATGACCACCACCCGGTCGGCCAGGTAGCGCACGGCGCTGAGGTCGTGGCTGATGAACAGCAAGGTGGTCTTGTGTTCACGCTGGATATCCATCAGCAATTCGGTGACGGCGGCGGCCACCGAAACATCCAGCGCCGAAATGGGTTCGTCGGCGATGACCATGGCCGGATTGCCGGCGAAGGCCCGGGCGATGCCGACCCTCTGTTTCTGGCCGCCGGAAAGCTGGCGCGGCTTGCGGATGATGAAGTCCCGGGGAAGCTTGACGATATCCAGCAGTTCCACCACCCGTTCCATGATTTTCTGGGGATCGCTTTCGACGCCGAATTTCTTGATCACCCGGCCGATCTGCCCGCCGATGGTGTGGCTGGGGTTCAGGGTGTCATTGGGATTCTGGAACACCATCTGCAAGGAGCCCAGTTGTTCCGGCGAGCGGGACTTGACCGGCATGTTGCCGATGTTCTTGCCCTCCAGGCGCACCTCGCCGTCGGTGGCCGTTTCCAGGCCCATCAATACCTTGGCGAAGGTCGACTTGCCGCAGCCGGATTCACCGACGATGCCGACGGTCTCCCCCCGGCGGGCGGAGAAACTGATCGTCTCGTTGGCCTTGACGTACTTGACCCCTTCGCCGGAGACCAGGGCGCCGATGGAAGTGTCGCGCACTTCGTAATATTTTTGCATGGCGTCCACTTCGAGGACCGTCTCGCCGATTTCAACCGACTCCTTTTCGATACCGACGGCGATAACTTCGGCGGGGTCGATTTCGTTCCACCGGGCACAGCGGACCCGGTGGTCATCGTCGTCGTCGGTGGTGACTTCCTCGATAGCCAGGACGCTGGCGTCGCACAAGCCGCCTTTGAAGAACTGGCAGCGAGGCCCGAAGTTGCATCCCGGGGGACGCTCGTGGGGCAACGGCAATTGCCCCTCGATGGCGACCAGGGGGCGGGAGTTCTTGTCCGCGTAGGGCAGCGGGATACAGCCGAAAAGCCCATGGGTATAGGGGTGCTTGGGCCAGGTGAAGATGGAATCGATATTGCCTTCCTCGACCACTTCGCCCGAGTACATGACGCCGATGCGGTCACAGACTTCCAGCATCAGTCCCAAGTTGTGGGAGATGTACAACAGCGAAGAGTTATACTTGCGGCTCAACTCGGCGATCAACTCGACTATGCCCGCTTCCACGGTCACGTCCAGCGCCGTGGTCGGTTCGTCGAGCAACAACAGGGACGGGTTGGACAGCAGCGCCATGGCGATCACCACCCTTTGCTGCTGGCCGCCGGAAATCTGATGGGGATAGGCGTCCATCACCCGTTCGGCGTCGGGCAATTTTACATCCGCCAGCATCTGGACCGAGCGCTTGCGCGCTTCCTCCGCCGATACGCCCTCGTGGATCATCGGCACTTCCATTAACTGGGAGCCGATGGTGAGGCTGGGATTGAGCGCCGCCATGGGTTCCTGGTAGATCATCGAAATTTCCGAACCGCGCAGGCTGCGCAGTTCCTCTTCGCTCAGGTCCGCCATGTCGCGGCCCTTGAAGATGATCTTTCCACCGACAATACCGCCGTTGTGGCCCATGTAACGCATGATCCCCAAGGCCACGGTGGACTTGCCGCAGCCCGACTCACCGACCAGGCCGACGGACTCGCCGGGCTTGAGGGTCAGGGAGAAATCGAACACCGCCGGAATCTCGCCCGCCCGGGTGAAATAGGACAGGCAAAGGTCTTTTATTTCCAGCAGGGGGTCTCTTTCGGGATCGTAGGGCATGAGTACTTAATCCCTCAGCGATACTTCACGCAGGCCATCGGCCAGCAGGTTAAAGCCCAAGATCAGCGACGAAATGGCGATGCTCGGGAAAAGGGTCATATGCGGGAAGATCATCGCCATCTTCCGCGTTTCGTTGATCATGCCGCCCCAGTCCGGGTCCGGCGGCGGCAGGCCCAGGCCCAGGAAACCGAGCACGCCGATGGTGATGATGACATAGCCCAAGCGCACGCAGGCATCAACGATCAGCGGCCCGCGCGCATTGGGCAGGATTTCCACCAGCATGATGTACATGGCCGCTTCTCCCCGGGTTTGGGCGGCGGCCACATATTCGCGGCTGCGCAGGTCGAGCACCAGGCCGCGGACGATACGCATGACGCCCGGGGCGCTGGCGAAGGTGATGGCGACGATAATGACGGCGCCCGAGGCGCCATAAGTGGCGATGATGATGATGTAGAGCACCAGCACGGGGAAAGAGAGAATGATGTCGCTGATCCGGGACAGGATCACATCCCACCAGCCCATGTGGTAGCCGGCGGCCAACCCCATGAGGATGCCCACCACATAGGCGCTGATCGTCGCCAGGGGCGCGTATATCAACACCGTCTGCGAACCGAAGATGATACGCGACAGGATATCCCGCCCCAGGTGATCCGTACCCAGCCAGAAGGTGCCGCCGCCGGCAAATTCCGTTCCCGGCTTGGCCATGGGCTTCAGGGTGGCCAGGGGATCGAAAGGCGCCAGCAAGGGCGCGAAAATGGCGACCAGTATCCAGAAAGCGACCAGCCCGGCACCGATCATGCCGACGGGGCTCTCTTTCAACAAGGAAAACGATTTGAACGCTCTGCCAAGGGCGGAACCGGGTGACGGCGCCGGGGAAAGGGTTTTTACCAGTTCAGCCATTCGTCATCCCTCCTCAGGAGAAGCGGATTCTGGGGTTGAGGAAAGTGTAGCCGATGTCGGCGAGGGTCTGCGAGGTGACGGCGACGAATACGGCGACCATGGCGCAGGCCTCGATCACATAAAGGTCCTGATTGAGGGACGCTTCCAGCAGCAACGCGCCGAACCCCTTGTAAGCGAAGAAGAACTCGACCACGATGACGCCCGAAAGCAGCCAGTTGATCTGCAGCATGATGACCGTGAACGGCGCGATCAGCGCATTGCGCAGGGCGTGCTTGAGAATGACCTGGCGGTAAGGCAGGCCCTTCAGGATCGCCGTGCGGATGTAGGGGGTGGTCATGACCTCGGCCATAGAGGCGCGGGTCATGCGGGCCACGTAGCCGAAATCGTAGATAAACAACACCAGGACCGGCAGGATCAGTTGCTTGAATTCGAAGCCGCTGGACATGGAGGACGTTCCCGGCAGCCATCGCAGGGTAAAGACGAAAATGGCCGACAGGAACACGGTGCTGGCGAATTCGGGGATCGACGTGGTGATGATGCTGCCGACGGAGATCACCCGGTCCAGTTTCGAGCCTTCGCGCATGCCGGCCAGCACGCCCAGGGCCAGGGAAACCGGTATCAAAAAGGCGAAGGTCCAGAAACCCAGGATGGCCGTGTTCCACAGGCGCGGCCACAGGATTTCGGAAACAGGCACCTTGAAGCGGACGGAATCGCCGAAATCACCGGTGGCGAACTTGCCGAGCCAGATGCCATAGCGCTTCCAGGCGGGCTCGAAATAACCATGCGCCTCAAGCCAGAGCTGGCGCGATTCCTCCGACGAATAGGGCCCCAGAACCTTTGTCGCCACATCGCCGGGGGAGAATTCGAGCGCCAGGAAGAGCAGAACCGAGACAACGAACATGGTGATCACCATGAACCCGATGCGCTTGCTGATCAGCACGACCATGAACGTCCCCCCCTTAACGCCGGTTCAGAAAGGCTCTACCGCCCCGCCGGAACCCCGGCAGGGCGGTGGTTTGAAGTGCCTTAAGAGTCGATCCAGACCTTGTGCCACTGGTGGTAGTTGGTCGGATGGACGGCCAGGTTTTTAACCTTTTCGCTGGACACGGTCATGACCGAACGGAAGTAGGGTTGAATCATGATCGCATCGTCCTGGAGGCGCTTTTCGACCTTTGCCATGATCTTGTGCCGCGCGTTCATGTCGACGGTAGATTCCGCCTGGGTCAACAGGTCATCGAACTCCTTGCTGGCGTAAGCGGCTTCGTTCCATGGCACGCCGGTACGGTAGGCGACGCCCAGCAGCATGGTGCCCAAGGGACGGTGGGTCCACACGGTAAGACTGAACTGCGCCTTGGTCCACACTTCCCAGTACTGGGCGGCGGGCATGATGTTGACCTTCAGGTTGATGCCGGCTTCGGCAAGGTTCTGCTTGAGCACGATCACCTGGTCCGTTTCCCACTGGCCGTTGGTGTTGCCGACGTTACACTCGATGTTCAAGCCACCGCCGTGCCCGGCGTCGGCCAGAAGCTGCTTGGCCTTGGCCACGTCGCGCTTGATTTTCGGCAACGGCGCATAGTCGGGCTGTACCTTGGCCACGTGGTGGTTTTCAGCCACCTGGCCCCGGCCCTGGTAGGCGATATCCAGCATTTTCTGGTTATCGGCGGCCAGTTGCATGGCTTGGCGGACGCGAATGTCGTCATAGGGCGCCTTGAGACTCTGGATGCGCATGACGCCGGTTTGCGCCGTGGTCGTTTCGAGAACCTTGATGCCCGGCATGTTCTGGGCGGCGCCCAGCAGGGTCAGGTCCAGGGAGTAGATGGTATCCACCTGGCCCGACGCCACCGCGGCAAGGGCGGCTGACGAATCCTGTCCGGTGTCGATGTAGTGGATTTCGTCCAGGTAGGGGTCTTCGCCCCAATACTCGAAGCCGCCGCCTCGGCGCTTGAGGACCGCCTTTTCGCCCACCCTGTATTCGGCCAGGGTGTAGGGGCCGGTACCCAGTTCCGGGTTCTTGGCGATATTGGCGCCCTTTTCATCGAAGCTGCGGTGCACGATCGCCGCCGGATAGTGGTACAATTTCTCCGGGATGGACAGGTCCGGTGAGTTCAGGTGGATGCGGACGGTGTACTTGTCCACCTTTTCGACGGCGCCCGGGGTCATGACCTTGATCTTCATCGGCTTGCCGTCTTTGTCCTTGCCTTCCGATTCATCGAGCATGGAATTCAGCATGCCGACCATGGACGACCCGGTCTTGGGATCGAGCCAGCGCTTGAAGTTGTAAATCACATCATCGGCGGTCAGCTCGTCGCCGTTGCCGTACTTGACCCCCTTGCGGATGTGAAGGGTCCAGGTTTTCAGGTCATCGGACGGCACCCACTTTTCCGCCAGCAGGGGACGGGTGACGTTGTCAGGGCCGGTGATCGTCAGGTATTCGACCATCTGGCGGGAGACATTGGACTTTTCAACCCAGTCGTAAACCGCCGGGTCGGACATGTCCTGCACCTGCATGGCGGCGCGAATGATGCCGCCTTTCTTCGGCGTCTGGGCCTGGGCGCCCTTGATGATGCCGGGGCCGGTGAAGGTGTCGGCGAAGGCGTAAGCCGCGGTGGCGGTCATGCCCAGCAGGGTGACCGTGCGCAGGAATTCCCGGCGGTCGATTTCGCCTTTCAGAAGCTGATTCTTGATTTCCGGAATGTAGGGATGTTCCCTACCGTGATTGTCACGAGACATTTCAATTTCCTCCCTGTGAAATTATCGAACGTACTTTGTATTAGCGACATGTACGGTTGTTACTGTTTAGCGTAGATAATAGGTGAATTGTAAATTGTCCTCCTAACGACAGGTCTTTCGGTTCAGGCGAAGCCCTGCCGCCTTTGAAGCGGCGGCTCCGAAAAACACCCAAACCGTGCCCGGCTTTCACCCGTCCACTACCATGGGACGTTGGCCAATGGTGGTAAACTGTCCCCATATGGTGAAGGCGGCGGACAGCGATGTCAAACCATCTTAGCCAAAACTCCACCAATTTCCTTATATTTGGCGGAATTTTGGCTAAGATGGAGGATCGGGGTCAGGAAGAAAATTCTTTCCGAAGCTCGATTTCCTGCAGCCGTATCCCGGTCGCATCAATGATAACTTTGGCCGTGAAACGGACAGACAGTCCCGCTTGACGATGGGAAGGAAACGGGGTTAGGACCAACTTGCGTCAACAGGCTAAAAACCATCCGGGCGGCGGAAAGATGATGTCCAGGTATTCCGTATTCAGTCTGATCCGCAACGCCATGGACTATCATGAGGGCTGGAGCCGCGTGTGGCGCAGCCCCGAACCCCAGCCGTCCTATGACGTAATCATCATCGGCGGCGGCGGCCACGGGCTGGCGGCGGCCTATTACCTGGCCAAGGAACACGGCATCACCAACACGGTGGTGATCGAAAAAAGCTGGCTGGGCGGCGGCAACACCGGCCGCAACACCGGCATCATCCGGTCCAATTACCTGGCGGACGAAAGCGCCGCCATCTATGAAAAGTCGTTGCAGCTTTATGAAGGACTGAGCCAGGAGCTGAACTATAACGTCATGCTGAGCCAGCGCGGCGTGTTGAACCTGGCCCATAACCTGCACGACCTACGTGAACTGTCCCGCCGGGTGGGCGCCATCCGCCTCAACGGCATCGATTCCGAGATTCTCGACACCGCCCAGGTCCAGGCCATGGTGCCGGCGCTCAACTGCTCACCCACGGCGCGTTATCCGGTCCTGGGGGCGTCCTTGCAGCGCCGCGGCGGCGTCGCCCGCCATGACGCCGTGGCCTGGGGCTTCGCCCGCGCCGCCGACGCCCGGGGGGTGGACATCATCCAGCAATGCGAAGTCACCGGCATAATCAGGGACGGCGATGCCGTCACCGGCGTCGAAACCACCCGGGGCGTCATCAAGGCGCCCAAGGTGGCGATCGTCACCGCCGGCCACACCAGTCACGTGGCGGCCATGGCCGGGCTGCGCCTGCCGATTGAAAGCCATCCTTTGCAGGCTTTGGTATCCGAACCGGTCAAGCCGGTGTTGGACACGGTGGTGATGTCGGGCTCGGTACATGTTTACGTCAGCCAATCGGACCGGGGCGAGATCGTCATGGGCGCCGGCCTCGATCACTTCACCTCCTACGCCCAGCGCTCCAGCCTGCAGGAGGTGGAGCACATGATGGCATCCCTGTTGCAGTTGTTCCCCACTTTTTCGCGCCTGCGCATGATGCGCCAGTGGGCCGGCATCGTCGACACATGCCCCGACGCCAGTCCCATCCTTTCCACCACGCCGGTGCGCGGCCTGTACGTCGACGGCGGCTGGGGCACCGGAGGCTTCAAGGCCACCCCCGGGTCGGGCTGGGCCCTGGCCCACACCATCGCCGAGGATCGGGCCCACGCCATCAACGAGGCCTTCAGCCTCGACCGCTTCACCACCGGCGCCCTGATCGATGAACACGGCGCCGCCGCCGTGGCCCACTAGGAAAAGGGAAAGAGTTATGCTGCTGATCCCCTGCCCCTGGTGCGGTGAACGCGATGAGGACGAGTTCACCTACGGCGGCGAGGCCCACATCGCCCGCCCCGCCAGCCCGGACGCCCTGACCGACGCCGAATGGGCCGATTACCTGTTCATGCGCAAAAACACCAAAGGGCTTTTCCAGGAACGGTGGATGCACGCCCACGGCTGCCGGCGCTGGTTCAACATGGTCCGCGACACGGTCACCCACGAGATCACCGCCGTTTACCGCATGGGCGGGAAACCACCCGAAAGAACGGACTCATGAGCGGCGCCCCCAGACTTTCCAAACGACTTTCCAAACGACTTTCCCGGCGACTGGGCGAAGGCGGCCGCATCGACCGCGGCAAGTCCCTCGCCTTCACCTTCAACGGCCGCCGTTACCGGGGCTTCGCCGGCGACACGCTGGCCTCGGCCCTGCTGGCCAACGGGGTGCGGGTGGTCGGCCGCAGCTTCAAGTATCACCGCCCGCGGGGGATTTT
Source organism: Alphaproteobacteria bacterium (assembly GCA_024278615.1). Taxonomy (GTDB): domain Bacteria; phylum Pseudomonadota; class Alphaproteobacteria; order Rhodospirillales; family 2-02-FULL-58-16; genus JAJRSS01. Next base: position 919 of record JAJRSS010000275.1, on the reverse strand, counting down.
TTCCGCCGGGGTGGAGGAACCCAACGCCATCGTCCAATTGGAGACCGGCGCCGCTACCCGGCCCAACCTGCAGGCGACGGAAATCCCCCTCTATGACGGCCTGAGCGCCACCAGCGTCAACTGCTGGCCCAGCGTCAATTTCGACATCGGCGCGGTGAACAACGCTCTCTGGCGGCTGCTGCCGGCGGGTTTTTACTACAAGACCTTCATGTGGCCGGCCAGGTTCTGGAAGGCCTACGAATATGTCATCCGCCACGCCGCCGGCCTGGGCCGGGTGCCGTCGGCGCCGGACCCGGACACCTATGACAAGATGCACGCCCACGCCGACGTGCTGGTGGTCGGTGGCGGCCCGGCGGGGCTGATGGCGGCCCTGGCGGCGGCCAAGACCGGCGCCCGGGTGATCCTTGCCGAACAACAAACGGAGTTCGGCGGCGCGCTGCTGGGCGAGCGCATGGAAATCAACGGCGAAGCCGCAATGAAATGGGTCGGCCACACGGTGGAAACCCTGGCCGCCATGGAAGACGTGCGCCTGCTGCCCCACTGCACCGCCTTCGGTTATTACGATCACAACTACCTGGGCCTGGCGGAGAACCGGTCCCAGGATTCGGCCACCCGCCAGCGCATCTGGAAGGTTCGTGCCAGGCAGGTGGTGTTGGCCACCGGCGCCATGGAGCGGCCCCTGGTGTTCGCCGGCAACGACCGTCCCGGCGTCATGCTGGCCGGCGCGGTGCGTACCTATGTCAACCGCTATGGGGTGCGGCCCGGCCGCAAGACGGTGGTCTTCACCAACAACGACGACGCCTACCGCACCGCCATCGACCTGGACCGGGCGGGCGTCGCGGTCGCCGCCGTCATCGACGTGCGGTCCGAGGCGGACGGCGCCCTGACCGACGAGGTGCGGAGCCGGGACATCGCGGTG